>NZ_JBYVEB010000058.1:0-21029 GCF_058117085.1 Chryseobacterium sp. CG10_8
TTTTTTTCATCCAATAATCATCTTGATGTTGAAGAAAAATGCATTCAACCCAAGATTGCAAGGACATTTTATTCATGACTTCATCTGGTAAATCAATAAAATCAGATTTAAAAAATTCTCTATCAATGATAGGTTCTTTTCTGTCAACCACCATTATATTTTGGACATGATAAAAGGGTAATTTAAGAATCTCTTGATTGGTGGTAATCAGTTTGGTTTTAGATGCTAACACTTCAAAAGATCTCATTGTAAGACCATACTGAAATGGTTTATGTATATCGATGATCGCAATTGATTTTTGATAATAACTGATAAGTTCCGAATGAGATAATGATTTGAAACTTGCTTTCGAAACATCTATTCCTTCAGAGGTTTTATCAAGAATTGATTTCATTTTCAGTGCAAACCAACTAGGAGCATAATAATAAAAAAAACTCCTTAATTGAAGATTATCTAGGGCCTTCCTAATTCGCTCCCCAAATAAAAAACGATCAGTATGCGCACTCCCAATAAAAACGGCATCATACTTTTTCGAGGAGATACTCTTTGAAAAATTTTTATTCAAATATTCATCAATATAAAAGAGCGGTCGAAAATGGACTTGATAGTCTTGTGCATCTCTTCTATCGAAAGTAAAACTATGATCAAAGAAATTAAAATACTCTTTAAAATAAGGATATTCTATTACCGAATCAAAAGTGTAATAGATCATTTTCATGTTTGGATAATCTCTCTTGATTTGATTAAGGAAAAACTGTGGAGTAGCTTCGCCTTTTATCAACAGGAAAAAATCATACGATTTATTCCTAATTTTACTCAGAATATCCCTATAATACTGATCAATTTTAAATTGATAAAACTTTCTATATAGTCTTACTAGTCCTTTTGCTATAACAGAATTAGACGGCCTATCATCAAAAAAATCAACATTACCACCTAGCTCTTCAATTTTTTCAACAATGTGCTGTTCGTAATTGAAGAACTTAACAGAAATTATCAATATATTTTTACCATGAAGTCCCATCATTTAAGCATTCCCTTGGAAACCAATTCTTGGATAGATTTTTCGAACTGGTTATCCTGCACTTTCTGATTCATAACCCAACTCGCATATCGGTTGATACCATCTTCAAAGGAAATTTTAGGTTCAAAATTCAGTTTATTTTTAATTTTGGAAATATCTGCAAAGTTATGCCGAATATCCCCGATCCTAAATTGCCCCGAAATAAACAATTCGGAAGTACCTCCATAAAAACTTCGTAGAACTTTTGCAACCTCAAGAACATCTGTAGCCACACCTGTTCCGACATTAAAAATCTCGTAACTAGCACTATCAGATTCAATACAATTAATAGTCGCTACGATCGCATCATCAATGTATACAAAATCACGAGATTCTTTACCGTCTTCAAAGATGTTAATTGGATTATTATTAAGAATCTGCGCCGAAAATATCGAAAGAATCCCTGTGTAAGGATTTAATAACGATTGTCCTGCACCATAAATATTTTGATATCTAATTGAAACTGGAATGATCCCAATTGCAGGACAAACCGTCATGACCATTTGCTCTTGATTTTGCTTGGTAATTCCGTAGATGGAGGACGGATGCACTTTAGAATCTTCATCCGTAGAAAGAGGTATCATTACTTGTTGATCTTGAAATTTAACTTCAAAATCTCCCGTTGACATATCCGATACTTTTCTTGGATTTGGGTAGACTACACCCAATTCGGGATGAAGATATTTGCCCTCCCCATATAAGGCTCTAGAAGAAGCAATAATAACTTTTGATACATGATGAGTTTCATTCATTAACACCTCAAGCATTACCGCAGTACCTAAAACATTGATTTCATTGTAGTGCTTTATTTTGTACATAGATTGACCAGTACCCGTTTCTGCCGCAAGATGAACAATGACATCTTGATTCTTAATAACCTTCAACCAATCTTCTCGTGATGTAACGTCTCCTCTAAAAAAATCTACTATCCCCTTAATATTATTGTACATTGGTGAATCTTGATTAGGATTAACACCATGAATCTGTGCGGATAAGTTATCTAAAACGGTGACATGGTACCCTTTTTTTACAAGTTCCGTTGCCAAATTACTGCCAATAAATCCGGCTCCACCGGTAATTAAAATATTCATTAAACTATCCTAAAGATTGATAAAAAAAGTGCCTTGTACGCAAAAATAGATATTTTCCTCTATAAAAAAACTGTAATATTTTTAATTGAAAAATATTTATGTATCCTAATTGATACATTTCCAAAATATTTTTGAGAAAACCTCGATGCATTTCCAATAGATTGGCAGATAATCCCTTTACTCCAAAACTTCTCTTGCCATCACCAAGAATAACTAAATTTTCATCAAGAATATACATCGTATGTTGCCTAGAAATTTTCATCCAATAGTTAACATCTTCAGCATATCGCTGATTGGGGTCAAAAAGATCTGTATCCTCCAAAATTTCCCTCTTAAAAATAACCGTCGAGGGCTGCGTTTCGTTCCTGACTAAAAGTTTATTAAAAGTAATCTTTGCCAACCCATTTTTAACTACATATGGAAACATAATATTGCCCCGTCCCCTTCGACAAGCTAAAAAATCAATATTTTCTTTCTGAAGAATATCTAATTGTCGAATGGTCTTCTCTGGCAACCATTCGTCATCTGAATCCAAAAAAGCGATATAATCACCCTTTGCAACTTTCAAACCCGCATTTCTCGCTGAAGAAACGCCTTTGTTCTCTTGAGAGATCAAACGAATTTCAAACTCCGGATTATTTTTTATGAAACTTTGGACAATTTCCACGCTATTATCCACACTACCATCATTGATGAGAATCAACTGAAAATCGGTCTGACTCCAAGTTTGCCTTTTAACAGACTCTAAGGCAGCTACAATCGTCTGTTCTGAATTGTAAAAAGGAACAATTACGCTTATCATCTGTTCAATTTTAATTTGCAGAAAGAAAGTCCAATCCCAAAAATAACAAAAGGCATCGACATATTAAAAAAACTGAGATCGAACTCGGATTCCATGACGCACCTTTGCCACCCAAAATTAATAAGAGCTATTACAAAAGTGATTGCCACAGTCAAAAACAATAGAAGTCCGCTTGAAAACACAATAGTAACAAATCTCTTTGATTTAAATGACAATACAACAGACAACAAAACAAATCCAATACTTATAAGTAAGGGTTGTTTTGCACCTTGAATCAAAAAAGGATTATACCTAATGACTTGCTGAAAGCTTTCCGCATTTATAAAAAACAAAATGATTAGTGCTAACATCACAACCGAAGAAGCTCCTAAAAAGAATACTTTATTTCTAACTGAAAAGCTCCAAAAAGCCTTTGTTACAGAAACAACAATGGGAATAATTACGGAAAGCCTTGTTAATAAAAGCAATCCAGTAGCCACACCAAGCCAAGCGCTATTTCCAAGCTTCTTATTTTTTATGAAATGGAGATAGACAAAGTAAGTATATCCTAAAGCAATAATAAAATTTGACATTAGATCGCTCTTGACGTACACTTCCCACCAATAAGACGGAGAAATCACCAAAATGAGCAAAACAAAAAAACGCTGTCTATAATTAGTAAATAACTTGTAGATCAGCCAAACCAATAAAACTAAAACGAATGATTGTAAGTACCCCACATCTCCAAACAGTAAATAGAATGGTAACCCCATCAAAATCAAAACTGACAAATTAGATGATGTCCTTCCCATGCTATCCAAAATTGAATAAGGATATTTGTTATCCAAAAGCGCCCTGATCCCTATTTCCATAGCGTCAGCTCTATCAACATTAATTTGACTCATATCAATTTTCCAATTAAGGAAAATATTTCCAATAAAGGAAACTGCTACCAAGCTCCAAAATAAAAATTTCTCCCAGTCCGACTTTTGCAAAATTCTTTTCCAGAAAAACAAAACTAGTCCAAAAACAGCAATAAAATAAAAAAATGAAATAAGAAGTGAATAAGTTGGAAGTCTCTCACCTGCATATTTATAAATAAACATCATATTTACAAATAAAAACATGATTAAGGAAACAAAAAAAATAACACCGTATTTCTTGTTCTGGTTAATTGATAGCATTTGACAAAATTAGGACAAATAATAAAAATAAGTTTATTCGATCTTTTCAAAACAAGAAATTAGCAATCAGCACTCCTAATCATCCATATTTTGGACTAATTGAAACCTACGGCAACTATATTATTACCAGAATAATACGTAGACCTTAACCTCAAATATTAACTTTTTTCGTCGTAAGCAACTCGATTAAGAATAGATCTTCCCAATGAAATTTCATCAGCATATTCTAACTCATCTCCTACTGAAATTCCCCTTGCAATGCTCGTGAATTTCACTTCAAAATTTTTGAATTTTTTATAGATATAATATGCTGTGGTATCCCCTTCCATGGTAGCGCTGAGCGCAAAAATAACTTCAGAAACCTCACCTTCGGAAATCTTTCTCTCAATTGCTGAAATATTAAGCTGACCAGGACCAACTCCTTCCATCGGAGAAATTTTTCCTCCAAGAACCAAATATTTTCCTTGATACTTTCCTGTATTCTCAATAGCCATCACATCCCTAACATCTTCTACGATACAAAGAAGCTCGTCATTACGTTTCTCACTAGAGCAAATTTCGCATACTTCTAAATCAGAAAAATTATAACAACTTTTACAGTAATTAACGTTCTGGACCAGATCAATAATTGCATTTCCAAGAGAAACACCATAAGATTCGTGCTGCTTCAAAAGATGCAAGGAAAGACGCAAAGCAGATTTCCTACCAATTCCTGGAAGACCAGAAATCTCCTCAACAGCTTTGGCTAAAACTTTACTCGGATATTCCATCTCACAAATATAATGATTTGATATAACCTCCAATACTAAAAAATCAAAACTAGACTTTAACAAATGTAAACATGAGTCTTGTTTATTTTTTTATACTTTTGAAAAAAAACTTAAAAGATGGTACTAAAAAATCTTAATTATCCACTAGATTTCAAATTCCGAATCACAACGCTTTCGAGTGATTTCAATATTACTGATCGTAATGGAAACTACGTTGCTTATGTGAGACAAAAAATGTTTCGTCTTAAGGAGGACGTTATTGTATTTGATAATCAAAACAAAACCAAAGAACTTTTCCGGATCAAAGCCAATCAATGGATTGACTTCAATGCTTCCTACTCTATGACCAACTTATTTGATGGCAAAAACTATGGAAGACTCGCTAGAAAAGGGATGCGTTCCCTTTGGAAGGCTCATTATGAAATTTTGGACGAAGACAATAAAAGCAAATTCAGTATATCGGAAGATAATGCATGGACCAAATTTCTTGATGGTTTTATCGGGGAACTTCCTGTTATTGGAATGTTCACAGGCTATTTTCTCAATCCCTCTTACAGCGTGAAAGACCATTCTGGGAAGACTTATTTCCGGCTGAAGAAACTTCCATCTTTCTTTGGAAGAAGATTTCAGCTAGACAGACTTATCGATATAGATGATGAGGACGAAAGTTTGGTTGTACTTTCTCTATTGATGATGGTATTATTAGAAAGAGCTAGAGGTTAACTAATTTCAAAAGAATGAAAAAAATAATAATATGCACCGCAATAGCGATTTTAGCGGTAAGTTGTAAAAAAAACCAAACAGAAAAAACCGAAAATCAAGACTCAATATCAGTTGTCCAAGATTCTTCATCTATCAAAAATACAATGCAAGTATCTACTTTCGCTTTACCAGCGGAAATCAATGACTGCTCCTGCTTTTTTGCTAAAAATGAAGAAGACCTCAAAAATAAGCAATATGTTTACGCCGATGATTATGGCAATAACGCTTATCTCAAAATAGATGACCAAATGGTAAAACTTCCAATGGAAGAGGGCGACTTTGACCCACTGGATTTGAGTAAAGTAATTAATAACGAGAATTACACAGTAACGATAACGGTCAAAAAAATAAGAAAAGAAAAGGGACTCACCATATTCTCTGGAGAAATGAAGGTTGAAAGCAAGGATGGAAAATCCACGACCACTTCTATTGTTGGCCAATGCAGTTGCTAAAATAATCACCACAAAACAATCATGCTTTCCTCATCTAGGAAAGCATTTTTTATTTGTAAATTTGAGCAAAATAAAAATCTTATGAATCTTTCACAACTCGAACCACAAATCGTTTGGAAAAATTTCGAAGCTCTCAATGCGGTTCCTCGACCTTCTAAAAAAGAAGAAAAAGTCATTGAATTTATTAAAAACTTTGGCGAAAAATTAGGTTTGGAAACTACCGTTGACGAAGTTGGTAATGTCATTATCAAAAAGCCTGCTACTTCAGGTATGGAAGACCGCAAATCTATAGTCTTGCAATCGCATTTGGACATGGTTTGTCAGAAAAACAATGATGTCCAATTTGATTTCGACACCCAAGGAATCGAAATGGAAGTGGATGGAGATTGGGTAAGAGCAAAAGGTACTACTTTAGGAGCTGACAATGGTCTGGGAGTGGCAACCATCATGAGTGTTTTGGAAAGCAATGATATTCCGCATCCTGCATTAGAAGCTTTATTTACCATTGATGAAGAAACGGGTATGACTGGTGCAATTGGTCTTAAACCTGGGCAACTTCACGGAGAAATTTTGCTTAACCTTGACACCGAAGAAGATGATGAAATTGACATAGGTTGCGCAGGAGGAATTGACGTTACTGCCTCTCAAAATTACCAACTTGAAGAATCAAAAGGCGAATTCATTAAAATCGAAATCAAAGGTTTGCAAGGCGGACACTCTGGAATGGACATCATCAAAGGTCTAGGAAACGCTAATGTAATTTTAGGAAGATTTTTATATTCAGGGATAGAAAATCACATTCAGTTAATTTCGATCGATGGCGGTGGACTAAGAAATGCGATTCCTCGTGAAGCTGTTGCCGTTTTCTCAGTTGATAATGTGCAAAACTATATTACTAAAGTCAATCACTTGAAAAAAGAGATTCTAGAAGAATTTGAAACTTTAGAAAAAGATTTAACGATCAATATCGAGTCAAGCACATCTGAAAACAAAGCCCTTTCTGAAAGTGATTCAAAAAAAATCATTCAAGCTTTGAAATCTGCTCACAACGGAGTTTACCGCTTGAGTCCTGATGTCAAAGATTTGGTGGAGACTTCTAATAACATTGCGAGAGTCGAGCTCAAGGATGGAGGCTTGAAGATACTAAATCTATCTCGTTCTTCTGTAGAATCAACAAAAATGGATGTTGCGGAACAATTACAAGCTACCTTTGAATTAGCTGGAATGGAAGTGGTATTCTCTGGTTCCTATCCAGGTTGGAAACCAAAACCAGGCTCCGAAATCGTTAGAATCATGGAAAGAATCTATGAAGAAAAATTCAGTTCTAAGCCTCACGTCGTGGCTTGTCATGCTGGGCTAGAATGCGGAATTATTGGCGCTAATTATCCTGAGATGGAAATGGTAAGTTTTGGACCAACTATCAGAGGAGCTCATTCTCCTGACGAAAGAGCCAATATTGCTTCCCTTCAAAAGTTCTGGACTTTCTTCCAAGAAATTTTAAAAGAAATTCCGAAGAAATAAATTCAAAATAATTGAAATAAAAAAATCCCGAAAAATTTCGGGATTTTTGGTTTTATATTGAGCTCGATTCTTAATCATTAGAAGAACTTACCTCGTTGTCTCATATTAGGATTATGCATATGTTTTTGCATAGAAGGCATCTTTAACTGGTCTTTCATCATCTTAATCTGGTCAGTCATCAGTCCAGCAGAATCCAATTTTTTAGCTTCTTCCAAAAGCCTTTGTCCTTCTTGTTTCCTACCTTTAGAAATTGCAACTGCAGCCAAATTCAAGGTTGCCATCGCTCTATCTTGCTTCATATTAAGACCATATTCCAAGGCTTTCTTCATATTAGCCTCCATTTTAGCGGGATTATCTTGAGCATAAGTTAATCCTAAAAGATAATGGAAATATCCGTATTGTGATTTATGCAACTGAGATTTATAGTCAGTAATCTTATGCAACCATTCTGCTGCTTTAGGAACATTTTGTTTTCTAAACTGCCAAAAAGCAAGTAGAATAAGTTCGTTCTTGAAATATAAAAAAATCGGAAATGCAGAAAGCAAAAAGACTACAATTCCCCATCCCAAACTTCTAGTAAAAAACATCATGTAAATGCCTAATCCAATCAGTAATGCGGCAAAAACGAGTTTAATATTTTTGTTCATTGTTTAATAAAATTTTTGAGTGGCAAAGATACTGCTTTTTGTTGGAAGAAAAAGGATAGAATTCTTTGCAAGATGAATCATGTTGCTTACTCTGACTTTCTTCTATAGGTCTGAAAACAAAAATCAAACGCATTATTCTCATCCTTTTCGTGACAGTCTTCGGTTACTTTCTCCCATACTTTTTCATCAATCACGGGAAAAAAAGTATCAGCTTCTTGCGTAGAATCAACTCTGGTAACAATCAGTTCATCCGCAATGTCCAAAGTCTGCTGATATATATTACCTCCACCAATAATAAAAATCTGTTCGTCGATTTTTCTCGCAAATTTAATTGCCTCTTTGATACTTCCAACGATAAGAATCCCTTCTTCGAACCAATTATCTTTACGAGAAATCACAATATTGGTACGATTAGGCAATGGCTTCCCAATACTTTCATACGTTTTTCTTCCCATCACTATTGGATGCCCGGAAGTTATTTTCTTAAAGTGTTGAAGATCTTTAGGAAGATGCCAAAGCAATTGATTTTCTTTACCAATTCCTCTTTCGTTGTTCATCGCAACAATTATGGTAGTCATGTAATTATAATTTGTGCAAAATTACTATAATAATTGTATATTTGACTTTATCTCGAAAATAACAAACATAATTATAAACTATGAAAAATAGAGGATGCCTTAGCGCAGGAACACTAGGAATTGGCTTTATTGCAATTATCGCAATTCTTTTATTATGGGGAATACCCAAATACAATAGCTTCGTAAGCCTTGATGAACAAGTATCCACCAAATGGAGTAACGTTGAAACAGTTTATCAAAAACGAGCCAACCTTATCCCTAATTTGGAAAGAACCGTGAAGTCTTATTCTAAATTCGAACAAGAAACATTGACCAAAGTTGTAGAAGCACGTGCAAAAGCAACTTCCGTTAATATTGACCCAGCCAATATGACCGAAGCAGACATGGCAAAATTCCAAGCTGCACAAGGAGAATTAAGTGGAGCATTAGGACGATTAATGATGGTTGTTGAAAAATATCCAGATCTGAAAGCTGACCAACAATACATCAATTTCCAAAGAGAATATACTGCTATCGAAAACAGCATTAGAACAGAAACCGTATACTTCAATGAGGCGGTACAAACTTATAATGAAGCGATTAGAAAAGTTCCTGGAAATATTATTGCGAACTTTACTAACTTCCATGTAAAACCAAAATTCCAAGCAGAAGCAGGTGCACAAAAAGCTCCAGAGGTCTTCACCGAATAATGGAAAAATACTTAAATAACCAACAAATGGCTTCCCTCGTGGAAGCCATAAAAACAGCAGAAAGTCATTCCTCAGGAGAGATTAGAGTTCATATTGACTCCAATACAGAATCTCAGAATGCGGAGATGGCTTTTCGGGTTTTTAAAAAACTTTGCATGAATCAAACTGCGGAACGTAACGCAGTGCTTTTCCATGTCAATTTCGAACAAAAATATCTGACCATTATTGGCGACGAAGGAATACACCAAAAAGTTAAGCAAGTTTTTTGGGATCAACTTCATGATTATATTACATCGGAGTTTGTGAAAGGTCGTTATTTTGAAGGACTACAAAGTGCAATACTGCGAACAGGAATCGAACTTAAAAAACATTTTCCCATCACTGGTGAAAATCCAAACGAATTATCTGATGAGATTACCTTCTCTTAAAATATTAACTGTTTTATTTTTTCTTGTATGCGGATGGATTTCCGCTCAATACACGATTCCTGAAAAACCTCGTGTTCTTTATCCTGTTTACGATGAAGTGGGACTTTTGACAGAAGCAGAAAGACAGTCCATCAACAACGAATTAATCAAATTCGAAGACTCTACTTCAACAGAAATAGAAGTCATCATCATTCCTTCAACCAAAGGAGAAGATATCAACTACCTCGCAACCATGTTTGGAGAAAAATGGGGAATTGGAAAAAAAGAAAAAGATAACGGTGTTGTATTTCTCATTGCAACTGAGGATAGAACCATGTCGATCCAGCAAGGCCGTAATGTAGAACAATATCTGACCGCTTCTTCGGCTGGACAAGTCCTTGATTACATTGTAAAACCCCACTTCAAAAACGGAGATTATTACGAAGGAATACGTCGAGGAACAGCAGCTATTATGGACGCTGTACAAGGAAAATTCAAACCCGAAGAATCACAAGATGAAGGAGGCCCGAGACTTTTCGAAATACTTCTCATTGCATTTATTGTGTTCATTATTTTAAGTTTTATTTTTAAGAATAACAATCGTGGCGGAGGCAATTATGATGACGACGACGATGTAATTATATCAAGAAGAGGACGAAACAAATATCCTGGTGGCTTCATATTTTTCCCTGGTGGCTTTGGAGGTGGAGGTTCCAGTGGAGGTGGTTTTGGAGGCGGCGGTGGCGGCTTTGGAGGTTTCGGCGGTGGCGGAAGCTTTGGTGGCGGCGGCGCTTCTGGAGATTGGTAGGTGAGATTTAGATTGAAATTTTATATCAAATCAGTAGTTTGTACTACTGATTTTTTTTTGCACTTACTTTTATTTCGTCTTTCTTTTAATTATATTTGAAAAAATGAAGGCAAATGAAAAAAACGCTGGTGTTATTTGCACATCCTTATTTGGAACAATCCAAATCCAACATAGAGTTAATTAACTTCTATGTAAGACATCAGCATTATACCTTTCGCGACTTATACGAAGAATATCCTGACTTACACATTCCAGCATTCCGAGAAAGAAAACGATTAGCCGGATACGAAAGAATCATTTTTCATTTTCCTTTAATCTGGTTCGGAATTCCTCCTTTATTAAAATTATGGATTGATGAAGTCTTTGACATCAAATGGATGTTCGGGAAAGAAGAAAATCCACTGAAAGGAATGGAAGCCGTCATACTCGTGACCGCAGGAGGAAAGGAAGAACAATTTGGAAGAGATGGAAAGTATTTCTACTCAATCGAGGAAATGATTTCTGGACTTATCGCCACACTACGAGTCAACGATATTATTTTGAAAGAACCTCTCTTCATCTACAATGCAGAAAATCTTTCCAAAAAAGAAATTATTAATCACAAACACGATTTTCAAAATATATTAAATAGCTGAAATGGGTGAAAATTTTGCCATGACCATGTTAGTTTTCTTAGGAGCAGCCATTATCATGGTTCCTCTGGTTAGAAAATTGGGTTTCAGCTCGATTATCGGTTACATTTTAGGAGGAATTATCATTGGTCCTTTTGTGCTAAAGCTAACAGGAAATAAAGAAAGTGATATCATGCACGCTACTGAATTGGGCGTCGTAATGATGCTCTTTCTGGTGGGCTTAGAGCTAGAGCCGCGAAAGTTTTGGGCGATGAGAAAGAAAATTCTTGGTTTAGGGTTATCACAAATCTTGCTAACTACTTTTCTGCTATTCATTATTTTTTATTTTGCAGATTGGTCGAGCGACCATGCTTTTGCCATCGCTTTGTGTTTTTCTTTGTCTTCAACCGCCATTGTTTTGCAGATTTTACAAGAGAAAAATATTTTCAATACGGCAGCTGGCGAAGCCTCGTTTTCTAATCTCTTGTTTCAAGATATTGCCTTTATCCCAATTATCGCCATCCTTCCTTTTATTGCTGGATATCACCCTCCAAAATCAGAAACAGCAGCAACCTTGCTTATCCAAAAACTTCCGGAATGGATGCAAAGTTTTTCGGTATTATTTGGAGTTGCCTTACTTATTTTTTTGGGAAGGTATGTTTTTGTCCCGTTTTTGCGGTACGTGTCAAAATCCAATATGAGCGAATTGCTCACCGCTTCTGCCCTATTTTTGGTTTTAGGGGTTTCCGAATTAATGAATGCTGTAGGACTTAGCCCCGCCTTAGGAGCCTTTATTGCTGGAGTAATGCTTGCCAACAGCGAATTTCAACATGAAATGGAAGCTCAAATTGACCCTTTCAAAGGTTTGCTTCTTGCGGTTTTCTTTGTGAGCGTAGGCGCTAGTATCAATTTTCCAGTTATTGCGGATGACCCGATATTTATTTTCAGTACTGTCATTGTCGTGATGTTGGTCAAATTCTTAGTACTTTTTGCAATCGGCAAATTTTTCAAATTAAGTAATGACCAAAACCTGCTTTATTCATTTGGATTATCACAGATTGGAGAATTTGCGTTTGTTCTAATTAATTATTCGACAAAGCTTTATCTATTTGAACCTCAACTTGCCGAACAAATGATGGCAGTGGTTGCCATAACAATGATGATTACGCCATTTTTGATGTTGTTAAACGAAAGAGTAATCGCACCCAATTTTAATATCAAAATGGAAGAAGACAACGAGCTTACACTCCCTGATTATCTTCAGCCAAGAAAAATCATTATTATAGGATTCGGACATTTTGGAAGTACTGTTGGTCGGCTTTTAAGAGCTAATAAAGTTCGAGCAACAGTTCTTGACCATGATTCGGACAGGGTAAAACTTTTGAGAAGTTTTGGATTCAAAGTATATTACGGAGACGCTACACGTGTACAAGTGTTAAGGACCGCAGGTGCTGACAAAGCAGAAATCCTTGTACTATGTTTGGACAATCCCGATGACAACAGATATATCGTTGGTTTGGTGAAAGAAAATTTTCCTCACTTGAAGATATTTGTGCGAGCAAAAAATAGAATGGACGCTTATCATTACCTCAACCACGACATCGATAATATATACCGCGAAACACTCGGAACAGCTGTTAATATGGCTGTTGACGTATTGCAAGCAACAGGTATGCGGAAATATGCGGCACGCAGAATCGGTAAAAGATTCATGATGATTGATAAAGCATCTGTCCGAAAATTAGCAAAAGAGAAGACAACAGAAGGATTAAAATTCTCCACTTTGGAATCTCTCAAAAATGAATCCGAATTATTAGCACTAGACAGCCTTTCCTTTCAAGAGGGAAATTGGGCTTTTGACGATGAAATCGAAGACGAAAAACCTAGTTAATCGTCACATCTCCACCACTGCTTGTACTGTATTTGATATTATCGAAGTTTTTAGTTTTGATATTAATTGTCCCTCCCGATGAAGCATCTGCATTAGCTTTTGTCTGGATATCAATTTCAATGCTTGCCCCACTGGATGCTTCCAAATTAGCATCATCTGCCATCAATTGAGCCCCATTAAAACTCGCTCCAGAACTCGTTTCGACTTTTGCATTTTGAGTTTTACCAGAAATTTTTACCAATCCTCCTGATGACAAAGAAGAAGCGATAGATTCCGCATTGATATTGCCCTCAAAACTACCTGCACTAGAAGCATCAATGGATACTTTTTGACCATCAAAATCACCATCCACACTTCCAGAAGAAGACACACTAATATCCAAATCCTTTACAACAAAAGTTGTATTTGAAACGATACTTCCAGCTGAATTGGTATCTAGCTGAGAAAAATCTTTGACATAGATTTTGGCTTCAATATGATGGTCCGAGCTAAAATTAACTCCATTCTTTATTGTTAATTCTAATTGTCCATTATTTAGATTAACTTCAACATCTGGCATTACAATGGATGGCGCACTTACTACAACTTTCTCTTCATCTGCCTGAATCAACTCTGCGGAAATCCCTCTCGCCACCTTTATCTTATCAAAATCTCCAGTAACTTCCTTCGTCACTGTTTCTCCTGTCACTTCCTTATTTCCTCCAAATGGAAAAATGTCTTTCTTGTCGCAAGATGTAACTAAAGCCAGGGCCAAAATAAAAAAAATGTTCTTCATAATATGAGTTCTAAAAGTTTGTTTTTCTTCAAATTTAAAAAAATAATATCTTTATACCTTATAAATAATTTCAAACAATGAAAAACCTCACCAAGATAGCACTTGTCTCGACCATTGCTATCGCAACAGGATGTACCACTATGAAGACGACCAACGAACCAGCTACTGAATTACCAGCTATCACGCCCGAACTCGCGGACAATCCGCTAATAAGAAGAAGTCCTCTACAATACCAAGCTCCGCAATTTGATAAAATCAAAGACAGTGATTTCAAACCTGCCTTCGAATTCGGGTTGAAGCAACACCTATTCGAAATCGATATGATTGCTGACAACAAAGACAAGCCAACCTTCGAAAATACTATTGTTGCTCTTGAAAAAAGTGGCGAAGTTCTCAAAAGAGCTCAAATTATCTTTTATAATTTAACAAGTTCTAACACCAACCCCGAACTTCAAAAAATCGAAGAAGAATACGCTCCTATTTTTGCAGCTCATGCCGATAAAATTTCTCTTAACGACAAATTATGGCAAAGAATCAAAGCGATTGACGGTAGCAATTTGAAAGGTGAGGACAAGAGATTACTAGAATTTTACAAACAAAATTTTGAAATCGCTGGAGCCGACCTATCTCAACAAAACAAAGAAAAATTGAAAGTAATTAATCAAGAATTGGCAACGCTTTCTACTCAGTACTCCAACAAGCTTTTGGAAGCAAGAAAAAAAGGAGCATTGATTATCGATGATGTTAAAGAATTAGATGGACTTTCAGCCAACGAAATTGCAGCAACAAAAACAGATGCTAAAAATGCCAATCTGGAAGGCAAATATCTTTTGAGCCTATTGAACACGACTCAGCAACCGCTTTTGCAAAACCTTAAAAATAGGGCAACGAGAGAAAAACTTTTCAAAGCTTCTTGGTATAGAGCAGAACAAGGTGATGCTAATGACACTCGTGCTACTTTGGAGAAACAGGCTCTATTAAGGTTACAAAAAGCTCAACTGCAAGGAAAAAAATCTTTCGCAGAGTGGAAGCTTCAAGACCAAATGGCAAAAACACCAGAAAACGCGCTTAACCTTCTTTCTCAATTGGCAAAACCAGCAGTGCAGACAGCAAAAAGAGAAAGTGATGAAATTCAGAATTTGATTAATGACCAAAAAGGAGGTTTTAATGTTGAACCTTGGGACTGGAATTTCTACTCTGAGCAAGTGAGAAAAGCAAAATACGACCTTGACGAAAACGAAATCAAACCTTACTTCGAGGTAAAAACCGTTTTGGAAAACGGAGTCTTTTTTGCAGCAGAAAAATTCTATGGAATTACCTTCAAAAAAAGAACTGATTTGCCAGTATATCATCCAGATGTAGTGGCTTATGAAATCTTTGATAGAGACGGAAAATCAATGGCTTTATTTTATCTAGATTTCTACACTAGAGATAATAAAAACGGAGGCGCTTGGATGAATAATCTCGTTGAGCAATCACACTTACTAGGAACAAAACCTGTGATTGTTAATGTATTCAACTATCAGAAACCAGCTCCTGGAAAACCTTCTCTTATTTCTTATGATGATGTTTCTACGATGTTTCATGAGTTTGGACATACGCTTCATGGATTATTTGCCAATCAAAAATATCCTTCTCTTTCTGGAACCAACACACCAAGAGACTTTGTAGAATTCCCTTCTCAGATTAATGAATTTTTTGCTTTAGAGCCATCTGTTCTTAAAAACTACGCCCTTCATTATCAAACAAAACAGCCAATGCCGCAATCTTTAGTTGATAAAATTAAAAAGGCATCTGCTTTTAATCAAGGATACTCTACTTCCGAATTGGTTTCTGCAGCGACATTGGATATGGCTTGGCATTCTGTTACTAATGAAAACCAATTGAAGCCCACTTTGGAATTTGAAAAAAATGTACTTAACAAATACGGATTCACTTTACCGCAAGTTCCGCCAAGATATCACTCTCCTTATTTCGCACACATTTGGGGAGGTGGATACTCTGCAGGTTATTATGCGTACATGTGGAGCGATATGCTTAACGCATCAGCTTGGGATTGGATTGTGAATCACGGTGGAATGACGAGAGCAAATGGAGACCGTTTCCGAGAATATATTTTATCAGTAGGAAATTCAATGGATCTTAACGAGGCATTTAGAAATTTCACTGGAAGCGATCCAGAAATTACACCTCTTTTGAAAAGCAAAGGATTTATAAAATAATTTTAAAATCAAAAAAAACGCTCCGAAATTCGGAGCGTTTTTGCATTAATCAACTAAGAATTTAGTTAACTGTAGTCAACATCGAACTAACTGTAAAAGTTGTTATGGTCCCGCCTGTATATGTTGCACCTGTATAATATCCATTATTATTGGTTCCTCCACTGATGGTTCCACCTCTCAAAATGGTGTATGTTCCGTTTACAAATGCTGGGTCTGTAAATAATAATGTTACCGAATTAGAACTTCCTGTACCGTAATAAGATGGCACTTTATACATCAAAATAGTTGTACCCGCAGAGTTTTTAATATGAACGCTATTTCCAGCGGTAGTTGTCACCTTCAAAGAACGTTGGGTAGATGTAGATGTAGTTGGATTGCTTGTTGCACCACCCGTTCCAACGATAATACCATTGGTAATTGTGAATGTATTTTGGTCACAGTCAAATCCTTCTTCAGGAGTCCTTGCACCGTTAGAAATCGTTAGACCTCCGTTGATGGTTAATGTCCCATTACTATCGATACCATCGTTATTTTTAGCATAGGCATAAGTAGTGCCTCCATTGATTACAATTGCAGCAGTTGCATTAATACAATCATCCCAAGTTGAAATATTGGTTACCCCACCATTGATAGTAAGAGTAGCCTTACTTTCCAGACCTTCTCCTCCATCAGAAGTTTGAGTACAATTGATGGTAACAGTCCCTGAGTTCAGAGTAAGATTACCTTCAGCTTTCACTGCTTTTGGATTGGCATAATCTGCAGAGTTTCCAGAACCTGAAACAAGGAATCTAATTCCTGAGGTCGTAACATTTAAAGTTAATAAGGAATTTGCAGCATTCAAATTTCCAATTGTTAAAGTGCCATCTGCCGACACTCCTTTTCCTCCAGTCCCTGTACTTGTCAATGTCAAATTACCTGCTAAAATCTCAATATTAACATCACTTTTGATACAAGAAGCAGTATAAGAATCAGTAACTCCCAATTCATTAACATAGACCGCACCATTTCCTGCTGTTGAGATATTTATGGTTCCCCCGTTAATAATCACGTTTCCATCAGCAGAAATTCCTTTTCCACCATCAGCTGTTGAAGCCAAAGTCAAGTTAAGCGTACCGCCATTAACTGTTACAACTGCATTTGACTTAATCGCTGTTGAATAAGAAGGGTCGTAACCTACACCCGTTGAAGCAGCTTCTAAAACTGCAGCTCCAGAAAGATTTGCCGTAATACTTCCACCTGAAATAGTCACATTACCATCTGCGCTAATTCCCTTAGATTGAGCTCCTGTTAACGTTAAACTTAAAGTACCTCCAGCAATATCAATGGTTGAAGCACCAGTTTTAATAGCTTTAACATCAGCTGAAGCCAAGGTTGCTGTATAGGATCCACCAGAAATTGCAATTGCAGAAGCTCCAGCATCAATTCCGTCACCTGTTGGAGTCACCGTCACTGTACCAGCTGTCATTGTAAATCCCTCTGAATGAAAGGCATCAGATGTTGAAGAAGGAACTGTAATTACTCCATTATTCACAGTAATTCCAAAACTTGAATAGATTGCATGTTTTTTAACACCTGTCACTGATAAACTTCCGGTTCCATTGAAAATTAATGCGCCATCAGATTGTAACGTACCATTTTTCGCACTTGACGAGCCATCTGTCAATGTATTAGTGGTGCCACTTTGTGCTGTAAATGTATGAGTCTGCGCTCCTGTTAGAAAGATAGCTGCTCCAGACGCATTGGTCAAATTAAGATTATTCATTACAAAATTAGCAGGTTGGTCGGAGCTCATCGTCAAACTACCTACTGCGCTCGTTCCTAATAAATTATATTCCAGGTTTGCAATACCGCTCGTTGCTGTTACGTTGACCGTTCCTGAAGAGGCTGTAATACTAACACCAGAACTTGCATAAGGGTTAATAATTGTAGCATTATCTGTTCCGTTCCAAATAATATATATTTTATTTTGAGTGACCGTTGTAGTACTAAAAGTAAAACTATCAATATAAGTCTTCTGGATATCTAAAGTTGAAGTACTTCCTGTAATATTGAATTTAGAATAAGTGGTATCAAATGTAATATTAGACACATTAGCTGTTGGTACCGTGTACATAACATTCCCTGAATTGTTCACCACGATAGATTGAGCAAATGAAAATTGCGCAACTATCAACATCATTATAAAAATTATCTTTCTCATTTCTTAATCAATTTAAAGGATTCACTATTAGCTACAACAAGGTAAACACCAGTCTTCAAAGCAGACACATCAATTCTCTCTTCGGATTTTGCAGTAAAGGACTTCACCACTTGCCCGCTCATATTAAATATTTTCACCTTCAAATCACCATTATCTGGGGATTTGATAGCAAAAAACTCAGTAGCTGGATTAGGATATACAATCCAGTTTTTGTTATTAGCACTTACGTTTTCAACCGCCAAAATAGAGTTGTCCAATGTGATTTTCTGGATAATTGTCATTGGGATACTGGTTGCTGTAGTTGAAGAGTCAAGCTGTATCATCAGATTGCTTCCAGAAAAATAAAGCTGTCCTGTAGATTGTACCGCAAAATTTTGCGTTGTTCCGTCGTAATAAGTAACCTTCAACCCTGCTTGGGAAAATCCAAAAACAGAGAAAAGTAGAGCTAACAAGAAATAGATTTTCTTACTACTCCAAAGTGTTTTTTTATTCATAATAATCTAATTTTAAAGCGAAATTAAATTGCTATTGATATATTTAAAAACAAATGAGGTAAACGATATTTTTGTGTCGGTTAACCCATTTTCGAGTTCCTAAACAATTACTATTTTTGGACATAATTAATTTCATGAAAAAAATTCTCATCCATACTCTCCTAATTGTCTTGTTATTAGCAATACCTGTCGTGTCTTCACCAGATTTCGATGGAAGTCTTTCGCTATTTAAAATAACTCCATTTCTAAGAGAGTTTTTCCTATACTTATTTGGAATCATTTTCTTTTACCTCAACCTTTTTATTTTCCTACCCAAACTCTACAACAAGAAAAAATATGTGGTTTTTGCTGCGATGGTTATCGCTTGTTATGCAGGAGTCGTCTACTTCACCAATTTAGCTGCTACTACTTTTGGTTCTTCTACTATGGGACCAAGTATGCCTCCTATAAGTAACAACACTCCTCCAAATACTACCCAACCTCAGAACGTGGCAAATGTTTCACCTCAACTAACTAATCAACCTGGCCCACCAAGGCAACCATTCAACGAGAGTGTGGTAAAAAAAATGAGTACCGCACTTATCCCGTTTTTGTTTGCATTCCTGAGCTCGTTCTTTATTTATCGATCTCAAAAGCAAAAAGAATTAGAACAAGCTAAAGCCAAAGCTGACTTACTCAACCTCAAATATCAACTTCAACCCCATTTTCTTTTTAATATCCTTAACAGCATTTATTCTCTGACATTAATGAATTCTGAAGATGCACCTGAGGGAATTTTGAAATTATCCAACGTCATGCGCTATGTCGTACAAGAAAGTGGTGCGGATTGGGTTTTGTTGGAAAAAGAAATAGACTATCTCAAAGACTACATTTCGCTTCAATTGATTAGGACAGATGAAAGTTTGGACTTTTCTTACACGGAAATTGGAAGCCCAAAAGGTTTGAAAATAGCACCTTTGATTTTGGTCAATTTCATTGAAAATGCCTTTAAATATGGTTTTAATGCAGAAGAAAAATCAAAAATATCAGTAGATATTTTTATCGAAGATAAGCGACTTATTTTCAAAGTTTTTAATAATATTGTGAATAATTCTGTCTCTGATAAAAAGTCTTTGGGTGTTGGTATCAAAAATACAGTGGAACGATTAAAGCAAATCTATCCCGATAAGCATTTGATTAACCTCCATAACGACGGTAAAACCTTTTTAGCCGAAGTCGAATTACAACTTACTTAAAAAAACATGATAAAAGCCATTGCTCTTGATGATGAAATTCTTGCTCTGAAAATCATCGAAAATTACGCCTCCAAAGTTGAAAACTTGACTTTGGAAAAAACTTTCAATACAGTTGGAGATGCACAGAAATACATCAACAAATTTCCTGTTGACCTCATCTTTTTGGACATTGAGATGCCTTCCAAGAATGGTTTAGAATTTTATAAAAGTATCTCTCAGAATACCAAAGTTATTTTTACAACCGCCTATGCGGAATATGCCGTAGACGCCTTCGAGGTTAACGCCGTTGATTATTTGGTGAAACCATTTTCTCTAGACCGCTTCAAATCGGCAATAGGGAAAGTAAAAATTGCTGATGCAACAGACGACACAAGACAATTGAGCATTAGAGCGGATTACAAACTTCATCTTATCAACTATGATGATATCCAACTAATTGAAGGATTGGATGACTATGTCCAAATCCACCTTAAAACAGGAAGTAAAATCACAGCTCGCTCCTCCATGAAAGCTGTTCTTGAAAAACTTTCGGACAAAGAATTCATTCGCGTACATCGTTCTTATATAGCACCGATTAAGGACATCAAAACGATTGTCAACAAGAATATCCATATTGATGATTTCATTATTCCGATTGGGGACACCTATAAAGAAGAAATTCAGAAGATCGTTGGGTAAACGTAAATTATTCTACAAAAAATCGGAGCATATATCATTCACTCCTTGAAAATATACAAGATCAAAAATTAGATATTTTTTTTCTTAAATTTTCGGTTTCTGATGTCAACGGCACGTTTTCTCAAACAAAGAAGCTTATCAAAAAGTAAATTTCAAAAATAAATAAAACT
>NZ_JBYVEB010000059.1:0-20994 GCF_058117085.1 Chryseobacterium sp. CG10_8
CAGCCAAATAGAACCAAATATTTTCTTCAAAAGCACTCTTATTTTTTTCCAAATTTTGAAAACTCACATTGTTTTCAAAAATGGATTTATTAATTTCAACTATCTTATTTTTAAAATCTAATATTGAATGAAAATCTTTCTTTTCATTAGAGGATTTTATTTTGTACTCAATATTCTTAACATTATCATCAAATATTTGTTTTAATTCTGTGTAAAGATTGCTTGCTTTATTACCAACATTGAAAACATCTGAGACATTTTTTACTTCATTTAAAAAAGAACCTGTTATACTTAAATATTGTTGTTTCAATGCTTCAATTTGATTAATCTTATTTTTATAGTTTTCATCAAAATATTTTTCAAATTTTTCAATCAAACTTTTATTAACTGTTTCATTTTGACAGAAAGGGCATATTTGATTTTCCAAATCTTTGTTCAAATAAGTAATTCCTTGCTCTACCCAACTCTTATTGTTTAAGTCATTTATTATTTTGGATATATCAACATCATCATTACCAATAATAACTTCTTTAAGTAATTCACTTAATATTAACTCTAATGTTCTGATTTTCTTGTAAGTATTTTTTGAAATATTGGCATCTATATTTTTTAAATCATCTTCAAAATATTTTCTATATTCACTTACCAAATCTTCAAAAGTGATACTTCCTAGATTTTCATTATTTTGAAGAGTATTATAAATCTTGTCATAATTATTTTGAGTTCTTTTGTATGGGAAATTTTCTTTAATCTTAAGAAATGATTTTATGGTATTTTTTCTCTCTTCAAAGCAATAATCCTTTAAATCAGCATATGATTTTTCTGCTTTGGCTACAATCTCTGCCTTTGCTTTTTCTATATTTTCTTTCAGATAGTTTTCGTATAAATTTAATATTGATTGTTCATTAGATATTAAGGTGTCTATTTCTTCATTTGTCTCATTTAGTGAGAAAATCCCTTTTTGAATATCTTTATTGATGAAATTTCTTTCAATGAATTTTTCATCATAAACTAAAATTTGATAATTAGAACTATCATATCCTGTTTGACTACAATAATCAAAACTGTTATTTTGTTTTTCAGAATCTAAGCTAATGTTATATAAGTATTTCGCTAAAGTAGATTTTCCTGTGCCATTACTTCCAAAAAAGAAATTTACTTTTTTAACATCTGAAATAATCACTTCATCTGTATAGGTTGCTATATTTTTAAGTTTGATTTCAGTAATCATAATTATTTTCAGGCAGATAAAAATGATGAGTTAGCTTTGATAAGATTTATTTCCTAGCCTTACAGGAATGATAACTAAACAAAGTGTACAGAATGTTATGAAAGTTCTGCTGCATCTTGGCATGGGTTTTAACTCATAGACTTTCAAAGGAAACTTTTAGAGACTTCAAGTGCTTTAGTTTTATAGCATTAATAGGCTTAGTAATTTATTAACCCCACACTCCCACGAAATACCCCCACTTATTACTGCACGCAGACACATGTGTGTTGGGCTTTGTAGATAGTTCATAGCCTTATTTCTCTAGGTGATAGTTGTAGAAATATGCTATAAGTATGTGCAAATCTTATCAATTAAACTTTAACTCAAAAATCAAAAACAATGGTACGAATTATCAATTACAAAAAAAGAATGGCAGAAGATGGAAGAGAATTTTTTGCCCTAGAAATTTCTGGAGGTATTGAAATGGTACAATCTCAAAGTACAGGCAGTTTCTATGCTACAGCCAAGAAAGCCTACATTACTTCCACTTTTGATGAAGAAACTTGCAAAGCCTTGATTGGTAGTGAAATTGCAGGTAGTGTGAAAAAAGTAGAATGCCCTCCTTATGAATATACAGTTCGTGATACAGGAGAGGTTATTTTGCTCACTCACAGCTATATGTATGTTCCAGAAGCACCAGCTAAACCTGTTGTAGAAAAGAATTTTGAGGCAGATGTAAATACTTTTTCCAAGAATGGAAAGTATGAATTAGAAGAAGCTTTTTAAATAACCACTTATGAGTTCTATTCTTAATATAGTTTAGAACTCATTTTCTTCTATTTTTTTTCTCCTATTATGGTAGTATTTTTTAAATTTTAGATTAATGAAAAATGTATATGTATTATTTGAAACAAACTTGCATAAATTCAAGTTCAGCAGAGTGTTTTTGGGGGTATTTAGTAGTTTTGAATTAGCCAATTTATATGCTAAGGAGAATAATTGCTACACTGATAAAACTGAAGTAGTCATTTTAGAGGTTGAGTTAGATAAATTTCAAGAAATGTAATGCGTGTGTGAAAGAGCCATGATATCACTTAAAATAGCTGAAATCTTATGAGAAATAAAAATTCAAGATATAGTATTATAGCCAAATTGTGAAGAAAATAACTTTTAGGAAGCTACTTTGAAACTTTATAGGATAATATTCTGTAGTTCTAGAAGGAACAAATGATTTTACAGGGCTAACTACCTAATAGCGAAATCTTAATTTTTAATATCTATTAGTTCAATAACTTTAACTTCCAATGCTTCTGCAATTCTATAGAGTGTATAGATAGTGGGATTGGTTCTACCAGATTCTATTCTAGAAATATTAGTAGGGTCTATTTCTCCTTGCATTTTGCCAACAAGTTCTACTTGAGATAAACCCTTAGATTCTCTCACTTCTTTAATTCTTTTACCTACAATTTTAAGAATTTCAGATTTTTCCAACTTGACTTATTTGACAAGTCAAAGGTGCTCCTTATATTTGTTTAATTAAATGCCATATATGGCAAGTGTTGAATTATGACAATTATTTGGATTATTGCTTACATCATTATAGGCTATCTAATGACAGATGGACTATACTATAAAAAGGAGTCACGCAATCCATATCTCAACAGTGATATGGATAAAAGTGGGGAAATTATTGGGTATATACTTTTTCTTCCAATCATACTGATTAGAAATTTATTTCATAAAAAGAAAAAATGAAATGCCAAACCTACATAGAAGAACTTCAAAACCTCTCAAATACACTAGAGCTAAATCATATTATTTGGTGGCTGATGAAATATGAAGATGAGTTTTACAAAGCCTTGCCCATTACTAACTGCAAAAAATGGTACAAATTCTTTTACAAATATGAAAAACCATTGCCTTGCTGTTGCCCAATAAAAGAGCATGATAGTGTATTTCTAGAACTCTATTATGATTTAGAGAGAATTACACAAGAAAAAGTACCCAACCTCACTAGGTTAAACAAAAGAATTAATAGAAACCCTCAAATATTTTAAATGATGAAACAGATTTTTACAATAATACTTATAAGTTGGTCATTCTTTGTGAATGCTCAGACTAATGAAATATTTATAAAGGATGTTAAAAGCAATGACATAAAAATAGGTGAAACCTACCTTATAGGAAACTCTATAAGAATAGACTCAACAAAAACTAGCAATAACTCAACTTATGAGTTTTGGACAAAAACTAAAATGTATGTTATGGAGATTGGAGGAATTAGGTATGAAAATGCAAGTTTAATAGTCAGGACTATTTTAGATTGTAAAAATAAACTTGGAAACACTTATGATATAATAGTTTTATCTGAAAATGGAAATTTTATAAGTGCCAGTAATTTTGATAATTCAAGTAAGGAATTAGAACCATTAGGTAACTTGTTAGCTATGATTTCTGAAAAAATATGTCTAAAATAGAATTATGCCTAGAGAAAAATTAGCCACTCGAAATGAGTGGTTTTTTTATACCCAAAAATTATGGAAAAGTTCAATTTACCCTTTGAAATAGGACTAGATTATGAAGTTTGGGAGTTTGATTTAGAAGTAATGGATGTAGAAAGAATCCCAAATTATGACAGCTATATGTATCTAGAAGAAGTAAAGAATTTTATGAATATTATTTCAGATAAAACTGAACTCATTTTCTACTGGGATAGACTAGAAGCTGTAATCTTAACTTTCTTTCATATAGAAATGAAAACCATTGAGGAGATTAAGAGAATTCTAAAATACAAGTATCACTTTCCCATCTATGAACTAGATACCAATTATGAAGTATATGAATATCATTCAGGAGAACTACAATTATTCCTATTTCTAAAGAAACCCAATACATTACTCATAATCTATGGCAACTCAAATTGCTTAGAAGAAATAAAATCAAATATTCTAAGAGAAATTTTAGACTAAAAGGCATACTTTTAGGCATACCCTAATTATTATATATTTGCAAACTCCTGTCAATATGGAAGTTTTTTGTGTAGGTTCGAATCCCTCAGGACCCACAAAAAAATCTCTCATTATTGAGAGATTTTTTTTTAAGTTTTTCGGGCAATTAGCTCAGTTGGTTTAGAGCGTTGCGTTGACATCGCAGAGGTCACTGGTTCGAATCCTGTATTGCCCACTTTTTATTTCAAAGCCTTGTCGATAATATCTTGGATATTGATTTCATGTAAACAGGCGTAATCTCCACGGAAGCATTTTTTATCACCAAAAACAGAGCAAGGACGACAAGTTAAATCGCTGACTTGGATAATGTCATCTTCACTTTGACCGTAGCCTAAAAATCCAGCATATGGATGTGTAGAGCACCAAATGGAGACACATCTCGTTCCCATTAAGCTTGCCAAATGCATATTAGCGGAATCCATCGAAATCATAAGCCTTAGCTCAGATATCTTTTGTAGCTCTCCCTTTAAATCAAGCTTTCCTGCAAGACACTCGGAATTAGGAATCTCTTGTTCCCATTTTTTTAAGGTTTCCACTTCTGATTTACCACCTCCAAAGAAAAAGATTTTCTCATGTCTTGAAAGGGTTTTAGCAATCTCAAAAGTTTTTTCTAGAGGAAGCATTTTTCCTTCGTGTTGAGCGAATGGAGCGATACCTATTCCTGACTTATTATTAGGTGTTCTTCTGTATTGATGAGAAAGCATTAAGGGGAAGCCCATGTCTCGAAAAACATCAGCGTATCTTTCTGTCGTTGCTTTTAGTTGTTGTTTTTCAAGATTCCAGACGTCGGTTAGTTTTTCTTTTTCTTCCTTGCCTTTGTTGATTTTGAAAACCTTGTGTCCTTTTCTTTTAAAAAATTTATTGAGGATTTTGGATCGAATAACATCATGTAAATCGGCAACAAAAGTTGGGTTAATTTCTTCAAGGAGTCTTTTCCCTAACTTGCTTATTCCAAGGAAACCTTTGTATTGCTCAAAGTCTATTCCGATAAACTTCACGTTGGGGATGTCATCAAAAAGATTTCTAAAATTCTCTCTTGATACCATGTAGATTTCGACTCCTGGATTTTGCTCCAAGAATTCTCTGATGACAGGCACAGTCATGGCAACATCTCCAAACGCAGAAAAACGATATGCAAGAATCTTTATCATGACTTCATTTGATAGGCAACCGCGTAGAATTTTATTTGCTTAGTCATTGCCATCAATCCGTTGGCTCTTGATGGTGATAAAAATTCTTGTAGTCCAATTTCTGAAATAAAATTAAAGTCAGAGTCCAATATCTCTTGTGTCGGGTGTCCGCTGTAGATTGAAATCAAAAGCGAAACAATTCCTTTTGGAAGGATTCCGTCAGAATCAGCGTCAAAATATAGTTTACCATCTTTATATTCTGCATCTAGCCAAACTTTGGATTGGCAACCTTTGATGAGGTTAGCATCTATTTTCTTTTCTTCAGGAAGGCCTTTCAGTTGTTTTCCCAAATCTATGATGTACTCGTATTTCTGTTCCCAATCATCTAGAAAGTCAAATTCATTGATGATTTCTTGTTGTTTTTCGGCGATGGTCATGCTTCAATTTTTACAAAGATAAAAACTTTGATGATGAAATAAGGTATGTTACTAAGCTGTAGATATACAATTAGTTTTGAAATCGTTCTTTTGCTTTTTGGAAAAGACCAAGAATTTTTTCTTCTTCATTTTCCCAGCACAACGCTTCAGAAGCTTTGCTAAGTTCTGGTAAATAGTGTGCTCTTCCATTGGCAATGACTTTTTTGATGGCAGTTGCCATCACTTCTGGATTGTGATTTTCTATGACTTCACCAACGTCAAATTTGCTTTTGACTCGCATCATTTCGGGGAAATTAATCATAACCAGCGGAACGCGAGCTTGGATGTAATCTGAAACTTTGTTGGGGAGAGAGTATAAGTAACTTACTCCACCATTTTCTTCTACACTGATTCCAACATCGGCAACTCTTGTAAATTTTCTTAATTCATCAGGATGAAGATTCCCCACAAATTTAACTTTATCTTCAAGTTTTTCGCATATGACAAGAGCTTCTAATTCTTTTCGCTTGGGACCGTCACCAGCAATTCGAAACTCTAGGTTTTCCAAAAAATGCATCGCTTTAATAGCTTGAGGCAGACCTCTCGATTGATTGATGGCGCCTTGATAAATCATTATTTTGGGCGAGTTTTCTGGAAAAGAGTCTGGCGCAACTAGTTTTCTTGGAATATTTCTAACCACAATTGGATTTGCACCATATTTATTGTTAAACCATTCTGCATAGCTTTCACTTTCTGTCATCATGAGGTTCATCTTTGGCACCAGTCTTTTTTCCAATGCTCTCCACACTTTTTGTACCCATCTTCCTTGTACTGCTGGCATTTCTGTGAAAATCTCATGACTGTCGAACACCAAGGGAATATTTTTCTTTTTGGAAACCAAATAATTAGGTAACAAGGAGTCCAAGTCATTAGCTAGAAGTATAGTGTTGGAATCCGCCCTTCTCAATAACTCGGAATAAAGTTTTTTGTTAAATTCTATGTAAGCATACCTTAAAACTTTTGATTTTAAAGGGATTCTGTATGTTTTGTACGGCCTAGTGAACTCGGGGGTTCCTCCCCAAGAATTTCCGATAAGCTCGATTTCGTATCCATTTTCAAAAAGTGTTTTGCACACTTTTTCTACGCGTTGGTCAGTATATAGGTTGTTGAAAACACTTACAAGAACTTTCATTGAATAGGGTATTTATTATACGGTTTTTTCTTTTTTGTCGTTTTTCAATAAATTGTATACTTGGACAAAACACAATATGGCATTAGGAATAACAATTGGCCACATTATTTTTTCTCCTGAGTTTACACCATAAATGACAAAAAGAATACAACCAATTAAGTTAGTGAGCCTAATTTTTTTAAGGTCCTTCAGAATAAAGCTAGTTACAACAAATGCTGACGCAGCATAACCAATATAGTCAACTAATTCGGGATTCATATTTAGGGAAAAATTTTGGCAAACCTAACCATTTTTTTGCATTAAAGTAGAAAATATGTGTCATAAAGTCATGTGATATTTATTTGGTAAAGTATTTGTAACTTTATTTGAGGATAAGGAGAAATCCTTAACTTTATAACTTATTTGGGAATAAATATTATGGATTATAAATTTTCAAACGGTTTGGACAAAGTGTTCAAACAGAGCAAAAAGGAAGCGCTTCGATTGAAAAGCGAGTTCCTTAATACCGAACATTTGCTGTTAGGGATTTTGAAAACGGAAAATTCTGCAAGAGAAATCCTTCAAAGTCTTAACGCTGATTTGGTTCAAATTAAAAGAAAAATAGAAACTCTTAATGCTTCTTCTGCTAATCCTTTAGCTGAGGAACAGGCTCAGATTCCATTTACAAAAATGGCGGATCAGTCTGTAAAAAGAGCAGAGTTAGAGTGTCGTCAATACAAAGCCAACGAGATTAATACGGTTCATCTGTTGCTAGGAATCTTGTATCGATATGAGGATCCGACTTCAAATATTCTAGGGGCTTATGATATTGATTACGAAAGAGTTTCAAAAGAGTATCAAACGATGTTAAAAAATTCAGGACAAGGTCCAAAGATGAGTGCTTACGATGATGATGAAGAAAGAGAAGAGTACGGTCAAATGAGAAGACCAACAGGAAATCTCGGAACAGGTAAAACTAAGACTCCAACTTTAGATAATTTTGGAAGAGACTTAACTGCACTTGCAAGTGAAGGGAAGTTGGATCCAGTTATCGGAAGAGAGAAGGAAATAGAAAGGGTTTCGCAAATTCTATCGAGAAGAAAGAAAAACAATCCTCTTCTCATTGGTGAACCAGGAGTAGGTAAATCTGCAATTGCGGAAGGACTGGCTTTGAGAATTCAACAGAAAAAAGTTTCAAGAGTTTTATATAACAAACGAGTGATTACTTTGGACTTGGCTAGTTTGGTTGCAGGAACCAAATATCGTGGACAATTCGAAGAAAGAATGAAAGCGATTATGACTGAGTTAGAGAAAAATCGTGATGTTATTCTTTTCATCGATGAATTGCACACTATTGTTGGTGCTGGTAGTTCAACAGGTAGTTTAGACGCTTCTAATATGTTCAAACCTGCTTTGGCAAGGGGAGAAATTCAATGTATTGGTGCTACAACATTAGATGAGTATCGTCAGTATATCGAAAAAGATGGAGCGTTAGAAAGACGTTTCCAAAAAGTGATGGTGGAGCCTACTTCGATTGAAGAGACTATTCTGATTCTTAACCAGATTAAGGATAAGTATGAAGATCATCACAATGTTCATTATACGGATGAAGCCATTAATGCTTGTGTAAATCTTACAGCAAGATATATTACCGATCGTTTCCTTCCAGACAAGGCTATTGATGCGATGGACGAAGCAGGATCAAGAGTGTATATCAAAAACATGAAAGTTCCTTCTTTAATTATTGAGCATGAACAGAAGATTGAGGAAATTAAAGATCTTAAACAAAAAGCCGTTAAAGCTCAAGATTATTTAGAAGCTAGAAAGCTGAAGGATGAGGAGGAGCGCTTACAAAGAGAGTTATTTGTCGCTCAGGAAGAATGGGACAAGGAGGTGAAGGAGAAGAAAGAAGAGGTTACGGAAGAAAATGTAGCTGAAGTGGTTTCTATGATGAGTGGAGTACCTGTAACGAAGGTTGGCAAAAATGAGCTTGATAAATTAGCTCAGATGGATGACAAACTCAACGGAAAAGTTATCGGTCAGGAAGACGCTGTTAAGAAGGTTGTTAAAGCGATCCAAAGAAACAGAGCGGGTCTTAAAGATCCAAACCATCCTATTGGAACATTTATTTTCTTAGGAACAACTGGGGTTGGTAAGACTGAGCTGGCTAAAGTAATGGCAAGAGAGCTTTTCGACTCTGATGAAGCTTTGATTAGAATCGACATGAGCGAGTATATGGAGAAATTTGCTGTTTCTAGATTAGTAGGAGCGCCTCCAGGATATGTTGGTTACGAAGAAGGAGGGCAGTTGACAGAAGCGGTGCGTAGAAAACCTTATGCGGTTGTACTTTTAGATGAAATCGAAAAAGCGCATCCAGATGTTTTCAACATTTTATTACAGATTTTAGACGAAGGTCATGTAACGGATTCTTTAGGAAGAAAAATAGATTTCCGAAATACGATTATCATTCTTACTTCCAATATCGGAACAAGAGATTTAAAAGATTTTGGTGACGGAGTAGGATTTGGAACATCAGCTAAAAAATCTAGTAGCGATGCAAGAGCAAGGTCAACTATTGAGAATGCTTTGAAAAAAGCATTTGCGCCGGAATTCCTTAATAGAATTGACGATATCATTATCTTTAACTCTTTGGAACAAGAAGATATCAAGAAAATTATTGATCTTGAATTGAGCAAGCTTTATGCAAGATTAGATAAATTAGGCTACAAAGTAGAACTTACAGAAGAGGCTAAAAACTTTATCGCCGAAAAAGGATGGGATAAAGATTTTGGAGCTAGACCTTTGAAGAGAGCTATTCAAAAATATATTGAAGATTTGCTAGCGGAAATGTTGGTAAGCAAACAAATGGTCGAAAACGAAGCGATTGTCCTTGAACTTAACGAAGAAAAAACAGGACTGGAAATGCAGAACAAGAAAAAAATGCAAAAGACATAATATGCTTCGATTCGCAATTTTAGGATTCGGTTTTATGGGGAAAAAGCACTTAAATGCTTTACAAAAAACCGAGAATGCAGTTGTTTATGCGATTATTGACCATCAAGAACTTGATACTAATTCGGACTTTGAATATTTTCAAAGTCTGAATTTTTTTTTGCAAGAACCCAGAAATGTCGATGTCGTAGTAGTTTCTACCCCTAATTATGACCATTTTCCGTCCGCGAAATTGCTTTTGGAAAGTGGATATCATGTTCTTTTGGATAAACCGTTCTGTTTTACAAAAGAAGAAGGGCAAGAGCTACATCAACTAGCAGAAAAAACAGGGAAAAGAATTTTTCTCGTTGGACAGAATCGTTTTTCGGGGACGTCCAAGTTTTTAAAAAATATCTTAGATAAGGAACTTTTAGGGAAAATCTATTTTGTGCAAACCAATTGTTTTTGGAGCAGAAATGAGGTGTATTATACTCCTAATTCTTGGAAAGGAACCAAGAAATTAGACGGAGGAACATTATACACCCAGTTTTTTCATTTTCTCGACTTATTGGATTGGCTATTTGGTGTTTCGAAGGTAGAGAATGTTCAATTGAAAACTTTCCGACATCAGAATTTAATCGAAATTGAAGATACAGGAAGTGTGACATTTGAATTGGAAGATAATCAAGCTTTAGCCCAATTAAATTTTTCCACGGCAGTTTTTGAGAAAAATTTGGAAAGCTCGATGACCATTATTGCAGAAAGAGGAACGGTTAAAATTGCAGGTCAATATTTTAACGAAGTTGTATTTTGTTCGATTAAAGATTTTGAATTTAATCCAAACGAAGTCGAACAAAGTTCTAATGATGATAATCTCGTTCAGATGATGGAACAAGTTGTCAAAAGTTTTGATGAAGAAGTCGACCGTGAAGACGAAAAGAAACCTTTTAAAGTTATTGAGATTTTAGAAGAAATTTATAAATAGATAATTAAGTTTACTATTTGTTTATCAAATAAATACGGCGATGCTCTTTGAGCATCGCCGTATTGCTTTTATTGTGAAAAAAGAAATTATACAACTCCTTGAGCAAGCATTGCTTCAGCAACTTTTACAAATCCTGCAATGTTAGCTCCTTTTACATAATTAACATATCCATCTTCTTCCTTTCCATAATCTCTACAAGCTTTGTGGATGCCAATCATGATTTCTTTTAGTCTTGCATCAACCTCTTCAGAAGTCCAATTAAGACGAATAGAGTTCTGAGTCATTTCCAAACCAGAAGTAGCAACTCCACCTGCGTTAGAAGCTTTACCTGGAGAGAACAGAACTTTATTATCTAAGAAGTAGTTGATAGCGTCTAGTGTAGAAGGCATGTTAGCAGCTTCGGTTACACAAATAACACCGTTTTCAACTAATTTTTTCGCATCGTCTAGGTCAAGCTCGTTTTGAGTAGCACAAGGGAAGGCAACATCACATTTGATTTCCCAAGGTCTTCCACCAGCGATAAACTGCGCTTCAGGATATTTTTTAACGTAATCTTCAGCTCTGTTGTTTCCAGAAGCACGAAGCTTTAATAGATATTCGATTTTTTCTCCAGAGATACCGTCTTTGTCATAGATATATCCATCAGGACCAGAAATGGTGACTACTTTTCCTCCTAGCTCGTCCCACTTCTTAATAACTCCCCATGCAACGTTACCGAAACCAGAAACAGTTGCAATTTTTCCTTCAATTTTTTCTCCGATAGTCTTCAGCATTTGCTCAGCAAAATAAACAACTCCGTATCCAGTTGCTTCTGGACGAATTAGAGATCCTCCATAAGCAAGACCTTTACCAGTTAATACTCCAGTGAACTCATTTCTGATTTTTTTGTATTGTCCGAAAAGATATCCGATTTCTCTAGCTCCTACACCGATGTCTCCGGCAGGAACGTCAGTTTCAGGGCCGATATGTTTGCATAATTCTGTCATGAAAGCTTGGCAAAAGCGCATTACTTCCATATCTGATTTTCCTTGAGGGTCAAAGTCAGAACCTCCTTTTCCTCCACCCATTGGAAGAGTTGTCAAAGAGTTTTTGAAAACCTGTTCGAAAGCCAAGAATTTCAATACTGACAAATTAACAGTTGGATGGAAACGGATTCCTCCCTTGTAAGGACCGATTGCAGAATTCATTTGGATTCTGAAACCTCTGTTAACTTGGATTTCACCTTTGTCGTCAACCCATGGAACTCGGAAAATAATAATCCTTTCAGCTTCAGCCATTCTTTCCAAAAGCTTCATCCCATTATACTCCTTTCTTGTTGCAATAAAAGGGATTACTGTAACAGCAACTTCCTTTACAGCCTGTAGAAATTCTGGTTCGTTGGGGTTCTTCGCTTCAACTTTTGCAATAAATTCTTGGATTTTTTGGTCTACATTATAATGTTCCATGAGATAAATGATTGTTATTGCTAACAAATTTAATTTTTTTTTTAATATACACAAGTGGAGGTTTTTATTTTGGTAAAAATTTAATAATAATTCAATCATTATTTACGAATAAGAAAATAATGATTGATTTTTTATAAAAAAAACAACGATTGATAAAAAAAGATGAAATAGCGGTAAATAATGTTTGCTTAGACTGCGATATATTGCTTCCCCGAAAGCGATTTCACCAAGCCCGAAAGCTCCAAATCTAAGAGAATATGATGCAATTGATGGGACGCCATATCAAGATAAGTTCCCATTTCATCCAGCGAAATTTTGGGGCTCTTTTTGATGATGTTGTAAACCATTTCTTGCTCTTCCGTTAAAGCTTTTCGGACTTCTGACCTTGGAAATAGCTCTTCTAATTTCGTGTTAGTTTGCTGTAAATCAATTTGTTCTAGAAGCGTTTTGATGGTTGAGATGGTGTGGGCCTTATTTTGGGAAATGACGAGATTACAACCTTGACTTTGTTTGTCTGTTATTTTGCCCGGTAAGGCATAGACATCTCTATTGTATGCATTGGCAAAAGTAACAGTGCTAATAGAGCCGCCTCCAAAAGCAGTCTCAACGACAATTGTTGATGAAGAAAGCCCCGCAATAATTCTGTTTCTTTGGATAAAGTGTTCTCGGTCTGGTTTGTGAGAAGAGTTAAACTCAGTAATCAAGGCACCATTTTCTTCTAATATCTTTTCGGAAAGGGTTTTGTTTTTGGAAGGATATATGGTGTGCAGTCCGTGTGCTAAAACTGCAATGGTCGGAATTTTACATTTCAAGGACTTCAAATGAACCTCGGAATCTGTGCCTAAAGCTAGTCCACTAACAGAAACAAATTTTTGCTTTTTTGAAGCTTCAAAGAAATCTTTAATAAAGTCTTTTCCGTAGGGGGTCATGTTACGTGTCCCAACCATACTTAGCTTTTTGCTGTCTTTATGGAGGTTGCCTTTGAGGTACAGTATGGCAGGAGCGTCCTCGCATTCGTTAAGAAGCTCGGGGAAATCGTTAAGATGTCTTAGAAGAATAGTGATGTCATTTTTTTGACAAAATGCGATTTCTTTTTCAGCGAATCGGAGGTGTTCTTCATTACCTATATCTAGAGGAATTCGTCTTCCAAAACCATCAATTCGTTGCAGATTTTTTTTTGAAAGAAACCAAGCTTCTTTTGCCGAACCAGTAGTGCGGACAAGTTTGAAGAAGTTGATGTCTCCAATGAGATTACAACGTCTTAAAGCTATAGAATAAAGGTGTTCTTCTGTCATATTAGATGATGAATCAGAACAAAGATATCAAATTTAGCGTGTGTTTTTTCGCAACTCTTCCAAATGTTCCCAAATATTTTCTTCTTTTTTTTGAGGTAAATCTAAGAAGTCTTCAGGGTGATTCTCTCGATAAGCTTGCCACAATTTGTCATCTTTTTCGCTGTAGTAGTTTGGAAACTCCCAAATGAATTTTTTCTTTTTCTCTTCTCCCTCTTTTTTGAAAAGGTATGCCATTGCAAGTCCTACAAAGGCTCCGGAGAGGTGTGATTGCCAAGAAATTCGGCTGGGTTCCTCCATTTTGCGAAATAATTCTTCTGGTAGAACTCCCCAAATCAAACTTCCATAATACAACGCAACTAGAAGCGATACCGTTAAAAGTGTCATATTCCAACGAAGCACTCCACTAAAGAATAAAAAGAAGGCTAAGACATAGATGATTCCGCTAGCTCCTATGATGCACGTCAAAGCATAGTCTCCAGAAAAAACATCAAAAGGAGGTAATAGCCAAACCAATAGTCCAGACAGGAACCATCCCAGCCCGAAAATTTTAGAGGCTATCTTGGGATAAAATTGATACAGTAAAAAAAGCAAAACAAAAATTGGAACCGAATTTCCCATGATGTGTTGCAGATCTCCGTGCAATAGTGGGGAGAATAAGATCCCCTTGAGACCTTCTGGGTTCAGTGGAATGATGGCTCCCCAGCAATTTTCAAAAAAACCAAGGTTCTGAAGCATAAATACAAACCACATCGCTGAGACCATCAGAATGGGGACTTTGATTGCTTTAACTGAAAATTGTTTGAAAATACTCTTCATGAATTCACTATTTCAAATTAGGAACCAAAAACAAATGTGCGCAAAAATGGCTGAAAAAAGCTATGATTAAAAAAAAATAAATAAGGATTGTCCGTTTTTTAAGCTTTCTAGATGCAGCGTTCTATGGCTCTGGTTTTGATTTTATTATTTTAATATTAATTTTGCCAACTCAAAATGTATAGATGAATAGATTTTTTATTGTATTTTTTATTTCATTTGCAAATTTGGTTTTGGCGCAGATTTCAGGTAGTGTCAAAGAAAAGATGGATTCTATAAATAGGGCAAATTGGACCAAGATATCACCTAATATGGATAGTTTGGCAAATCCTAAGATTGATACTCTTAAAGTAGCATTTAAGGATACGGTTTATCTGAAACCTGAAACTATTGTCCCATTACAATCGGATGATTTACCGATAACCCCCTTCTATCTTAATAACTATAAAGAGCCACAGAAATGGTATTTCTATGGTCAAAACACCCTGTTGTTTAATCAAGCTTCCTTTGCTAATTGGAATTCGGGAGGTAATAATAATATAGGTATCAACGGTAAAATCAATTATATCCTTAACTATAAAAACAAGAAGCATTATCTAGAAAATATTCTTCAAATGGGATATGGGTGGCTAGCTTCCGAAGGACAAACGAGTAGAAAGACAGATGATTACATTAACTTGATGTCCAATTACGGGTATGACCTTGGGAAGAATTATTATTTGTCCACTGGTTTTCAATTTTTGTCACAGTTTTCTCCAGGTTATAATTATTCTGCTACACCAGATCCGACCTTTGATGATAGAATTTCTAGATTTATGGCGCCAGGCTACCTTAATGTCGGTCTTGGGGTTTCTTATAATCCTAATGAAAATTTTCAAATCATTGTTCGTCCTGTTAATGGGAAGTTCACAATAGTGAATGATCCACTCTTGCAAAAAGCTGGAAGATACGGTCTCGAAAGAGATGGGCAAGAGATCAGAACCGAGCTTGGAGCTTATGTCAATGTTTCTTATCGAGTTAAGATTTTGAAGGATGTTACTTTTGATAACCAATTACAGCTTTTCAGTAATTACGTTTCACACCCAGAGAGAGTCGATATTAATTATAATGGAACACTTAATATTAAGTTTAACAAATTTATTACAACTACGGTTAGTCTAGATATGGTATATGACCATGATCAGGTGACAGATTTGCAGCGTAAGCAAACATTGGGCGTCGGTATTGCCTATAATTTGGGCGTAACATCTAAAGATAAAGGTGATGAAAAGAAAAGGTTTAAGCCTTTCAAAACGGATTAACAAAGCTCAAGCTTTAGTCAATTAATTTTATTATTTATATTTGCGCCCGAAAACAAATCATATTATGAAAAAAATATTTTTTATTGCCTTAGGTCTTATTGGACTTCAGGCAAGCGCTCAGGAGACTGTTGTAGATTCTACAAAAGCATGGTCAATCCAAGGACAAAATACGTTGATGCTTAATCAAGCTGCATTTTCCAACTGGGTTGGAGGGGGATCCAACAACGTTGGTTGGATTGCTGGAACCAATTATAACTTGACCTACGAAAAAGGACAAGATCTTTGGGAGAACATTATCATCTTAGGTTACGGACAGACCAATACAAAAGGAATTGGGACAAGAAAAACTCAAGATATCATTAACCTATCTACTAATTACGGTAGGAAAATTTCTAAAAATTGGTATGTTTCCGCGGGAGCAAGTTTGGCTTCGCAATTCGCGCCAGGGTACGATTATGATGGAGCAAATTCAGTGATTAGTGATAGAGTTGACGTTGACGGGTACAAGATGATTTCTAACTTTATGGCTCCAGGATACGTTAATGCTGGTGCTGGTTTTACTTATAAGCCGAATGACAACTTTACAATGACACTTCGTCCAGCGAATGCTAGATGGACTTTTGTTTTGGATAAGAATCTTCAATATGCAGGAAACTATGGTCTTAAAAATGATGGAGATTCGTCTTTATTCCAGTTTGGTTTCTTGGGAACAGCGATTTACAAAGTTAAGTTGATGGATAATATTACATTGGTTAACACAGGGTCTGTATTCTCTAACTATCTAGATCATCCAGAAAGACTAGTTCTAGGATATAACGGGGTGCTGAATATGAAGATTAATAAATATATTTCTTCCGTGATTACACTTGACTTATTGTATGATCACAACATGATTCAGAAAACTCAGGTGAAAGAAACTCTTGGAGTTGGTTTCGCGTATAACATTGATAACGGTAAAAAACGTTCAACTGCGAAAGAAAACCAAACTTGGCAAACTAAATAGAACTTTGCCTACAATATATATTGCTGGAAAACCGAATCTCAGATTCGGTTTTCCTCTTTTTAAGCCAAATGCAAATAATCGAATTCTGTAAGAATAATCGAATTTAGATTCTTAAAAAGGAGATATTCTGAAATTCTCAACATATTAAAGAAGTGCATTTTAGGGGATTCGATTAAGTGTAGATGATATGACAATTGTTGGCATCAGATATGCATATTGTCATGTCAAAGCCAAAATGCGTGAAAAAAATTTTGCACATTCAATCAATTTTTTATCTTTGTTCAAAAAGTTTAACAATCAATAAATTACCTTAATTTTTTTAGCATTTATGAAAGGGATTTTAAAAATCTATCATCCTGATGAAACTCTAAAATACGATATAAGAACCACTTATTGCAAAGCAGTATATAGTAATAAGCAACATGTTTTGGAGATTGAGATACTAACAGATGATAGTTTGGATAATGTAGATGATGATTCTTTACAATATCAGTTTCCTCAATTATCTTTTGAAGTGTATGACTTTCCTTTGGAAAGTGGAGAACTAGAAGGAAAAACAGTAATGATTAATGAGGTCGGAGACGATGACTACACCGAAGTAGATTTGTTTGATGATGAGGAAGCCTTTCTTTATGAAAATCAGCTTCAATTTGAAACCAATGAAAATGGAGAGCTTCAGCTTTATTGGAAAGGAAAAATTGATGATTTCTATACCGGAGGTGATGAGCCAATTCCTTTTAAATTAAAATGTAGTTTTGGGGAGGAGGTAGTAGATTCTGACGAAGAATAGACATTTTTCCCGTAAAGTTTTTCTGATTTATAATATTCATTGGAATTTTTCGTTCCATAACAGTTAACTATTTCTATGCAAGACAGTATAAATGCAGCAAAAACTGCAACACAAAATATAACAACAGAGAAAGTATTTTCTCTTTGGGACATTCTTTTTGGCGGAGGTCTGATAAGTAATATTATCATGGTTTCTATCTTTTTGCTTGGCGTTTTGGCGCTTTACATTTTTTTTGAAAGATATTTTTTCATTAGAAGAGCAGGGAAGGAGACGCCTAATTTTCTTAATAACATCAAGGATTTTGTTTACGAAGGAAGGATTGATGCAGCAATGGATTATTGCAAAACCATTGATTCTCCAGAAGCAAGAATGATTGAAAAAGGATTGGCAAGAGTAGGAAGACCTATTTCTGACATTTCTAACGCAATGCAAAATCAAGGGCAGTTGGAGGTTTCCAAACTAGAGAAAAATCTTAATATTTTAGCTTCTGCATCAGGAGCAGCACCAATGCTTGGGTTTTTGGGAACAGTAATCGGGATGATTATGGCGTTCTTCGAAATTTCTAATGTGACGGGAGCGGTAAGTCCTAAGTTATTAGCCTCGGGAATTTATACAGCGATGGCAACCACTGCAGCTGGGCTATTTGTTGGTATTCCTGCTTACTTTTTTTATAATATTTTGGTAACCAAAGTGGACCGATTGGTTTTGAAAATTCAGACGCACATCAATGAGTTTTTAGATACTTTGAACAAACCAATATAATTAAAGAACATGGAACTTAAAAGGAGAAATAGAGTCAACGCAGAATTCAGCATGGCTTCGATGACAGATATTATTTTCCTGTTATTGATTTTTTTCATGATTACCAGTTCTGCGATTACTCAGAGCGCAATCGAAGTCAAACTTCCTCAAGCGGTTAGCACTAACCCTAATGTGCAAGATCCAACATCGGTTACAATTACCAAGGACGGAAAGTACTTTGTTAATGACAAGGAGATTCCAAAGGACCAATTGGAGAATTATTTGGTTACCGCACTCAAAGGAGAGGAGAATCCAACATTTACGATAAGAGCAGATCAAGAAACCTTGCATAAGGATGTTGTTTTTGCGATGGGAATTGCTGAAACACATCATTTTAATCTAGCGATAGCAACAGTTGAAGAACAGTAATGGATTATACAGTACAACATAGAATTAATGAACGAACCGATCGAAGAAATAGCGCCATTATCACGGCGGTTATTACTTTGTTGCTGTTGTTGTTACTTTATTATTTTAAATTTTCTAGAACCGAAATTACCGAAAATGAAGAGGTAACAACCATGTTGATTAATTTTGGTGATAATCGAAATGGTAATGGGATAGAAGAGCCGGCCAATCAAGAAGGAAGTCTTGCAAATACTCAGACTACGATCACTCCAGAACCGCAATCCGCACCAATTGTAGAATCAACACCAGCGGTGAAAGAAAGGGTAATTACTGGAACTAATACTAAAGCTACTGCGCCAAAATCTGAAAAAAAAGTGGATAAAGTGTCCACTAATCAGAAAAAGAGTACCACTAGAAACTCTTCTACTGCGCCATCGACTTCTACAACAAGAAATAGAGGGGATGGTCAAGGAACAGCTGCTGTTGGAAATTTGATTAGAGGGAGAGGTACCCAAGCGGGAACTCAAGGTACGAACGGAACAACAGGAAACGCGGGAGATCCATTAGGTGGAGATGGTAATGGAGATAGCAAAATAGGTGTTGACAGAAAGTTGGTTGGTTTTATACCGGGAACAATGGGAAGAGGAGGAGCACAGCCAACGCATAACTGTTCTGCGAGCGGAGATATTACTATTTCTTATGTTGTTGACAAAGCGGGAAATGTTACCTCTGCTAGAAGATTTAGTGGGATTTCTGACCCTTGTGCAGTATCAACAACCGTTTCTTGGGTTAAAAAATATGTAAAGGCTGAAAAGTCTAGTACATCGTCTTCGGGAACATACAAGATTTCTTTCTAGTGAAATAGCTTATTGCTAGCACTTCGAAGATATTATTTTTTTTATTGGCTAATTTCAATTTTATTTTCTAATTCAAATTCCTTAATTAATTTTCTTTGTTTGTCAGTGAGCATTTTTGCCATGTCAACGGTGTTTCCATTTTTGTCTTTGACCTCTTTGATGCCGGTTGTTTGCATTAAATCAAACATTTTTCCCATTGGATTTCCTTCAAAGGATTGCCTTGCTTTAACAAATTTTTCTTTTGTTGTATGAACATAATTGTTCTCTAGAATGGTTACATTGATAGAACTGTTTGTTCGTGTAATTCCAGTGATTGAGAAAGAATGGAAGTTTTTTGAATCTGTAATTTCTAAAATTAGTCCAGGTAAGCCTCCAAATTTATATGGCCCATCTTGAATTGGTATTTCTTCGGTAAAATAGGCGTTATAATCTCTACCAGCGTAATTGGTTTGAGCAAGTATAGCATCATAACCCATTATGGACTTTTGTGTTGTGGTAATTTCCCACTTTAGATCAGTTTTTTCGTTATATGAAAACTCTTGATAAAAAAAATTGTTAGAATAATACGTGATGGTTTTATCAAGATTTTTCTTTACAAATCCTCCAATAAGGTCATCAGGTAGAGATCTAAAGTTTGGCCTCTCTCCTTTTTTATTTGCGATTGTAATTATAGAGTCTGTTATATATTGAGCCTCACTAAAGAAAAGAGACTCGTTATTATTAATTCTAAGATATGTTTTCTGAGAAACAATGGTAGTATCTTGTAGGTTTTTTTGCTTTCTATACTCATATTGTACAAGGATACCTTGAGCATTAAAAAAACTCACGAAAAAAAACAAAAAATATTGTACGTATTTCATACTCTTATGTTCAAAAATTTTGCCACCACCTTTTTATTATACAGAGGCAAAAAGTCTTCACGAATATAAAGTATTAATGATTAATATTCTACAATAATGTTAAGTGGGTTGGTATAATTAACTTCAAAATTGTGTTGAAGTTGGATACGAAAAACTGATCACTAGAAATAACATGGCAGGATGATAGTTTCATTACACACACACACAGAGTATTTCTTTCTAATCTTCTGAAAAGACTTTCAATTCGTTTAAACGCTGAATCACGGGAATCGAAAATATTTTGCTTTTGTCCATATAAAGCTGATAGAATTTTGATGCTTTTTGGGCAAAGTCTTGTGATTGTTCTTCCTGAAATTTAAAATAAAATAAGTGACCTAGCAATTCATAATACTCTTGGTGATACTTGTCTTCAGTAACCGTAATCATATTATCAATTTCCTGAAAGTTTAATGTGGCTAGCTTTTCAAAATCCATTTTGAAGATATCTTTCATTTGGGTTTCAAAAACCAATTGCAATTCTTCGGGTTTTCCTTCATTCTTCCCTAAAATCAGTTTGGAAAGAAACTCTGAGAATTGGCGAATCATACGCATCATATAATCTTTGTCGTGTATCATTTTTGGAGGTATTTA
>NZ_JBYVEB010000060.1:0-20731 GCF_058117085.1 Chryseobacterium sp. CG10_8
GAATTCTAGGTAACTTTACGGATATTCATTAAAAATAATTTGTTGGCATCCATTTTGCGTCCAATCGTAAAAATTTGAAATCGTGCTTTTCGGCTATTGTTGAAGAATTTTTCAAAAATAATCAAGCCACGCTAACGATATTATTCAAATTATTATCTTTGAGCCTTAAAGAAATAAAAATGAAAAATTATATTCATATCGGTTTAGTTTTAGGAATGGCGTTCATCGTTTCTTGCTCCAAAAGCAACGAAATAAAGCCTGATTATTTACCTTCTGATGAAACTCAGGCTCCTGCTAATGCAGCCGCTCCTACTTCACCGGCAGGAATCACTAATCCTAATTCTGCATTAACTCCTACTGTTAATCCAGCGGTTACCACTGTTAATCCACAGCAAGTAGTAGCTAATCCTTCTGCTCCTACTGCACCTGGAATGAATCCAGCGCATGGAAAACCAGGACACCGATGTGATATTCCTGTCGGCGCACCTTTGAATTCGCCTCCGCAAAAAACAGCGCAACAAACAATGCAAGTTAACCCAACAGGACAAAAGGGCATGCAGATTCAACCACAAGTTGTAGCCAACAATCAGCCAAGACCAAAAACCGCACCCGGAATGAATCCTCCTCACGGAGAAGCGGGACACCGATGTGACATTCCTGTAGGTCAGCCATTGAATTCGGCTCCAAAGGCAACTACAACAGCGACAACACCTGCACCTGCTGCAACCAATAATATTCCAGCAACAATTGCAACGCCTGTGGAAGAAAATAAATAAATTGTAAGACCTCCGCTTCCGCTTTAACAGAGGGGATCTAACAAGGACAATTGGATCAAAAAAATAGAAAATTATTTTTTTGTAACTTTGCACTATCATGAAAGAAAAATTCAGAATATTATTACTAATCATCTGTATGGGATTATTCGTTTTTCCCGTCCAGAATTTTAGTGCAAAAAATTCTGAAATGAGTTGTTGTTCTGTAGGTGACAAAAAGGATTGTTGCGATTCTTCAAAAAAAGAAAAAGACGATGCTCCATGTCATGATAACTCCGAAGACAGTGGTTGCAAAGATTGCAAATCATGTCAAACTTGTCAAACATGTATAGTTTTGGTCAACTTTGTTGGTTCGACTACAATTGAATTAGTCAAAAAAGTAGAGATTAAAACTCAAAACTACACTTATATCTCACCTGAGATCTCTGATGTTTCTGCCAAAATCTGGCAACCTCCCAAAATAGGTTAAATTAATTTGCGTAGCCCAAAGTGTATCCGCTCCAATCGAGAGCTGGTTCTTTTGGAATTTATTTAAAATTGAATTTATTTAACTTGTTTAAAATGAAAACATTACATCAATTAGTAATTATTATTACACTAAGTCTTGGAAACCTAGTTTTCGGACAAAATATATCTAAAGAGTATTTCGTAAAAGGAAATTGCGGAATGTGTGAAAGCAGAATCGAAAGCACTGCAAAAAAGATGGGTGCTACCTCTGCAGACTGGGACGCTGACACACAAATGCTAAAAGTAGAATTCGATTCTTCTAAAACTTCAGCGGAAAAAATTCTAAAACAAATAGCAGAAGTAGGTCACGACAATGAAATGTTCAAGACTACAGAAAAAGTATATGACGCTCTTCCGGGATGTTGTCATTATGATAGAGAAACACCCATTCCAACAACTGCTGCAACAAGTACATCAGCGAATAGCAAAACAGACTTCTATGTAAAAGGAGCTTGCGGAATGTGCAAAACTCGTATCGAATCCACTGCAAAAAAAGCTGGAGCTAATTCTGCAGTATGGGATGAAGATACCCAACTTTTAAAGCTTAATTTTGATTCGTCTAAAACTTCAGCAGAAAAAATTCTGAAGCAAATTGCTGATGTTGGCCATGATAATGAGATGTTCAAAACCACTCAAGAAGTGTATGATGCGCTTCCTGGATGTTGCCATTATGACAGAGAAGCAGCTATCCCCACTGCTTCAACACCAACTGCACAAAATTCTTTTTTAGTTAAAGGAAATTGTGGAGAATGTAAAGAAAGAATCGAAACTACTGCGAAAGCCAATGGTGCTACAAGCGCAGTCTGGGATATGAATACTCAAACTCTAAAGATGGAGTTTGATGCTAACACAACTTCAGCTGATGCGATTTTGAAAAAAATCGCTGACGCTGGACATGATAACGAAAAATTCAAAACTTCAAAACAAACTTATGACGCACTACCTGGTTGTTGCAAATACGACCGAGAAAGTGCGTTTCCCAGGCACGACCAAACACTAAAATTAGAAGATGGTCATGTTGCCGTTCCTAATGTTTTGATTGGAATGGACGAAGCGACAATGCCAGAAACCGACCACAAAAATCACGTTGAAACTACTCAAAAAACAGCAAAAATTGAAGGAGTTAATATTGTTAAAACCAAAGATCCTACTTCACTCTCAAGAAAGGAAGTTGGGCTAACATTTAATATCGATGAAAAGGAACTTTTAAAGGCGGCTTGTTGTAACCTTTCCGAAAGTTTTGAAACCAACGCCACGGTTGATGTTTCGTATAGCAATGCGGTTACAGGAACCAAACAATTGAAAATGTTAGGTTTGGACCAAAAATACACTGCACTAACGAAGGAATTACTACCAGAAATTAGAGGACTTTCTTCTGCTTATGGTCTTAATTTCATTCCAGGAAGATGGATTGGAGGAATCCAGTTAACCAAGGGAGGAAGTACTGTTGTTAATGGTTACGAAAGTATCACAGGGCAAATCAATACAGAATTGGTTAAGGCTAAAAAAGAACCAGAAACAACCCTTAATATTTTCTTAGACAGCAACGCGAGAACAGAAGCTAATGTTACCGCAACCTCTAATCTTACAGACCATTGGTCTCAGAGTATTTTGTTACACGGAAATGCGACTTTAGCAAAATCGGATTACAACGATGATGGCTTTCTTGATCAACCAACAGGAAACCAAATCAATGTATCTTATTTATTGAATTACAACGATTTATCAAACTCTGGATTAGGGACACATTTTGGAATTCAGTTTTTGAAAGACCAAAGAGATGCGGGTCAAATGGATTTTGACAGACAGTTAGACCAATCCAAACAATCAGCATATGGGGTTGGGATTGACATATCAAGATTTCAAATTTGGAATAAGACTGGATATGTTTTCAAAGGAAAACCTTACCAAAGTATCGGTTGGATGAACCAATTCACGTATCATCAACAAGATAGTTTCTTTGGATTTAGAAACTATTTCGGAAAACAAACAAGCTATTATTCTAATTTGATTTTCGAAAGTATCATTGGAAATACCAACCACAAATACAAAACGGGAGCAAGTTTTCTATATGATAATTATGATGAAGATTATTTAACTCAAAATTATAAAAGAACTGAAACCGTTCCTGGTTTGTTTTTTGAATATACTCATACTGGTGAGAAATATGTTTTGGTTGCAGGTGTAAGAACCGATTTTCACAATTTAGCTGGGACTCAATTTACGCCACGTTTGAACTTCAAATATGATATTGCCCCTAAAACAATTTTAAGACTTTCTGCAGGGAAAGGTTTCAGAACAGCTAATATTTTCGCAGAAAACCAAGCCTACTTCGCATCAAACAGAACCATTGAAATTGTAAATGGCGGAGGAGACATCTATGGTCTTAAACCTGAAATAGCTTGGAATTATGGTATAAGTTTGCAACAAGAGTTCAAATTATTTAACAGAAAAGCAACTTGGGTAACAGACTTCTTCAGAACCGATTTTCAAGACCAAGTCTTAGTTGATTTAGATTCTTCGCCGCAAAAGCTAATTTTTTATAACTTAGACGGAAAATCTTTTGCCAACTCTTTACAGACCCAATTGGATTTTACACCAGTTAAAAATTTAGACTTGCGTTTGGCGTATAAATATTACGATGTACAAGCGGATTATGCAGAGGGAAGAAGAGAAGTGCCTTTTATGGCCAAAAACAGAGGATTTTTTAATGCAGCTTATAACACCAATAAGAATGAAAAAGAAGGGTTTTGGAGCTTTGATACCACACTTCAGTTTGTTGGAAAACAAAGAATCCCAGACACCTCTTCTAACCCAGTGGCATATCAATTACCGACTAAGTCCGATTCTTATATGACATGGAACGCACAAGTTGCGAAGAACTTTAACAAAAATATCCGTGTTTACGCGGGTGGAGAGAATTTGTTGAGTTACATGCAAGAAAATCCAATAGTGGATGCACAAAATCCTTTCGGAAATTATTTTGATGGAGGGATGGTGTACGCTCCCATCATGCCTGCAAACTTTTATGTAGGATTAGATGTGAAATTCTAAAAAAAACTAAACCATGAAAAACAAGATTCTAAATTTAGCAGTCTTGTTATTAGGAATTATTTCTGCTTTTGCCCAAACTAAAGCGGAGCTAAATCCTGAAAAGCTACCTGTAAGAGAATACCATCTTACAATTAATCAAAAAGAAATGAACGTTACTGGGAAAACCGTTGAAGCAATAGCTATCAACGGTTCTATTCCCGGACCAGTACTCAATTTTACTGAAGGTGAATTTGCCATAATTCATGTAAAAAATGAAATGAAAGTCGAAACTTCTGTCCATTGGCATGGGTTATTACTGCCCAATTTTCAAGACGGAGTTCCTTATCTCACCACCCCTCCCATTAAACCTGGAGAAACTCTTACTTATCGCTTCCCGATTCGCCAAGCTGGTACTTATTGGTACCATTCGCATACCATGTTGCAGGAGCAATCTGGTGTTTATGGTTCTATTGTGATTCAGCCAAAAACCAAAAAATTGGATTATGATAAGGATTTAGTATTGGTCTTTTCGGACTGGACCAATGAAGACCCAATGAAAGTTTTAAAAAATTTGAAACGAGGAAACGATTGGTATTCTATTAAAAAAGGGACTTCCGTTCCGCTTTCAAAAGCGATAGGAAATGGAGCATTGGGTTCTCAACTTAATTTTTGGAAACAGAGGATGGAAGGTGCGGATATCGCCGATGTCTATTATGCCGCTTTCTTGACCAACGGACAAATTAAGGCGGAATACCCCGATTTGAAACCCGGAGAAAAAGTAAGAGTCAGAATGATAAATGCCTCGGCTTCCACCTATTTTTGGTTGGGATTCGGAGGAATGGAGAAACCAACACTTATCGCTTCAGACGGTGTTGATGTAGAACCTGTAAAGAAAGACCGTCTCTTATTTGCCATTGCTGAGACTTATGATTTTATAGTAGAAATTCCAGCTTCAGGTAAAATTGAAATTAAAGCTACCGCTCAGGATGGCTCTGGAAGTACTTCCGCTTTTTTAGGAAATGGTAAAATGTTGATGGCTCCAGTTTTTGAGCGTCCTGACCAAATTGAAATGATGGAGTCTATGGCTAAAATGAATATGAAAATGGGCGCACCATCCACAATTTCTAATCCTAAAAATGAGAATCCCGAAAAGATGATGATGAAGTATGGCATGAAAATGAACCATGATAAAATGAGTGACGAGTCTATGAAACAGGACGGAATGAAAATGGATCATTCGGACATGGATTCCAAAGAAATGGAACAACCAGCCGAAGACCACTCCATGCATAATATGTCTATGAACCAGCATAGCAACATGGAAAAGGGCGAAAGCATGGACATGAGTAAAATGAATTCAGAAACGTTCAATTATGATGAGCGTAAGAAATATTTTAATTATAATTTTTTGAAGTCAGAAACGCCAACTAATTATAATAAGGAGATCCCAGTGAAAGAAATTCTATTAAATCTTACTGGAAACATGAATCGATATACATGGAGTTTGAATGGCATCCCACTTTCGGAGCCCGATAAAATAAAAATTAAAGGGAATGAAGTTACTCGAATTACCCTTAATAATTTGACCATGATGCACCATCCAATGCACCTCCATGTACACTTTTTCAGGGTTCTAAATGACAACGGAACGTATTCTCCTTTGAAACATACCGTGAATATTGCACCAATGCAAAAAGTAACTATAGAGTTTTATGGTGACCAAGATGGTTATGCTACAGGAGATTGGTTTTTCCATTGTCACATTCTATATCATATGATGGGCGGGATGGCTCGTGTATTTGGATATGATACACCAAGAGACAAAAGATTAGATGGATTCCCAGAAAAGAATATAATTAAAGAAACCAATAAGTACTTTACATGGGGAACGGCAGAGGTTACCTCTTCTTATTCTTCTTTGGATTGGACGGTAAGCAATATCCGAAACGAGTTCAATGTCAATGGTGATATTGGTTACAATGAGAATTTTGAAACCGAAGTCACGTATAATCGTTACATCAATGATTTTGTTAGAGTCTATGGAGGTGTAAACTTTGAAAATGAAAACCCAGATTCTTTTAATAAAATTGAAACAACCGCTATTGCTGGCGTTAAATATTTCACGCCTTATATGTTCTTTTTGGATATTCGTTTGGACAGTCAATTAAGACCACAGATTGGCTTGGATAGAGATTTTTTAATTTTCCCAAGAACGGTCTTTTTCGGTGAAGTCGAATATCAGATGGATTTTGGTGCTGTTAACGATTTGAAAGGTGAAAATTTTGCTGATGAATGGCGATGGAGTACAGGTTTGAAATATTTCTTATCTCGTGATTTTTCTTTAACCGGAGGCTATCATAATATCTATGGCTGGAATGCTGGATTGAGTTTCAGATTTTAGTAAAAAACAAAAAAAAGAACTGATTGCGGTTAGCGATTGAAACAAGGTAAAACCCTAAACCTCTTTAAATCAATCAACAATCATAATCAGTTCATTTAATTTAAAAATAATATCTTCACAAAAATTATTTTTATGAAGTCAGGCCTTCCGATTTTTCTGCTCTTAATTTCAAATTTGATATTCTCACAAACCCAAGTATTTAGTCATCCGATAAATCAAAACAGTCTTAGTCCTCACCAGAAACTTCATGAGGAACATGCAAAAGATTATGTATCGACCATATACTTTCAGCAATCTTACTTTCCATTGCAAGGAGATTTGGAAATTGTGTTACCTGAAAATCGAAAAATAACGGCTCATTTTTATAAGAAATTTACCTATCCAACGAGAGCGAGTTCATTTGTTTACAAAATAGAAAACGAACCTCAATCAGAACTTGTTTTTTCCGAATACGACCACGTAATTACAGGTATGTACACCAATATCGCAGGTGAAAAAATATTTTTTACACAAACTTCGGAAAGCACTTTTGCTGTTTCAGTACTGGATCAAGGGAAACTCAATAGTCAGGATATTTTGAATGATTCTATTGTTGACATGGCAACCAACTCTATCAATTCTATTCTAACCAATGCTGATATCTGTTCGGAAACCAGTGTCTGCACTTCAAATGCTATTGTCGATGTTATGGTACTCTTCACAACCGATGCAAAGACACAATGGGGAGGGCTTGCTCAAAGTAACACCAATTGTGCAACGGCAATTACCAATTTCAATAATGCATTGAGCTCCTCCGGGGTGACTAATTTAACTATCAATCTTGTTTATTCTGGAGAGATCCAATATATAGAATCCGGTGATATTAGTTCAGACCTTTCCAGATTGAGAAGCCAAACGGATGGATTTATGGACGAAGCTCATACCTTGCGAGACACCTATGGAGCAGATTTGGTAGCGCTAGTAACCGCAACTCCAACCAACACTTGTGGACTTGGTTACCTCAACTCTAATCCAACCAATTACAGTTCCACTAATGCCTTCACTGTTACGATTCGTGGTTGTGTTGTGGGCAACTACTCTTTAGCTCATGAAATGGGTCATAACATGGGTTTCAACCATGATTGGTATGTAAGTACAAATACTAATCCTTGTACACATCACCACGGATACATCAATCAAGCAGCTATTACGTTGGGAACCGCAAGTGCTTCTAACCAAAAATGGAGAACAATTATGGCTTATAATGACCAATGTTCTGACGCTGGGATAAGTTGCACAAGAATTAATCGCTGGTCTAATCCTGACCTATTAAGAAATGGAGATCCAATGGGTATTCCTTTGACTGATGCACAAACCTCTAATGAAGCTTATGGTTTTGCAAGAGTTGGGTGCGTTGTTGAACAATTTAGAACTGCATCTGCTTTGGGAACCAACGAAACCCCAAAGATCCAAAATGAAATCACCATCTATCCCAACCCAGCAAAGGACATACTTCATATCAGCACAGACAAAAAAGATAATTATCGATTCGAAATCCTAAGCATGCTTGGACAAAAAGTGATCAATACTCAAGAAAACAACATCCCTATTCGACATCTTGCAAAAGGAGTTTATTACTTGGTGATTTACGGTGCCGACAAATCCTATATTGAAACCAAAAAATTCATTAAAGAATAAGAAAAGTCCTACTTTTCTGAGTCTCCAACAAATTCCAAACTTACCGAATTCATGCAATAACGGGCTCCTGTCGGAGGTGGTCCATCATTGAAAACATGTCCCAAATGCGAGTCACATCGTTTGCAGACTACTTCAATTCTTTCCATTCCATGAGACGAATCTCTCTTGTAATTAACGCCTTGTTTGTCCGCTTCGAAGAAACTTGGCCAACCACAAGTTGAAGAAAACTTGGAATCGGAACGGAAAAGATGATTACCACACACCGCACAATAATATTCTCCAAGTTCATCAAAATCGTTATACTTTCCCGTAAAGGGTCTTTCGGTATTAGCTTCTCGAGCTATTGCGTACAATTCTGGAGAAAGAATTTTCTTCCATTCCTCATTAGAGACATTCAATTTTGCTCTATCTGTTCTAGAATAGTACGGATTGCTTTTTGATTCTTTATTTTCCATAGTTTCGGTCTTTAGTTGTGTTTGAGTCTGCGAACATGCCTGCAAAAAGAAGAGGCTCAATAAAAATAATAAAAACTTTGACATCTCGTGATTTGATTTGCGTAAAAGTATTAAATTTGAGTAAATGAATGACCAAGAAAAAAAACGCCAACTTCGTAAGTACAAACTTTTTGCGACGGGACTATTTGTTCTGATGGCAGTTACGTTTGTAGTAACCACCATTATGCAAAAAAACTATCAGTCTCATTGGCTAGGTTATATCAGAGCTTTTTCTGAAGCTGCCATGGTTGGAGCTTTGGCTGATTGGTTCGCAGTTACGGCATTATTTCATCATCCTTTGGGCCTTAAAATTCCGCACACCAACCTCATTCAGAACAAGAAAGAGCAAATTGGAGATAATCTTGGAAGTTTCGTTGTTCAGAATTTCCTTTCTCCTCAAAATATTCGACCTTATATACTAAAAATTAAAGTTTCTCATTTTGTAGGCGACTGGCTCTCCAAGCAGAATAACCAACAGACATTAGTTGACGAAACCTCTTCCATCATTCTAAACATTATTAACAAACTAGATGACGGAGCGGTCGTCAATTTCATTTCGGTGAAAGCTAGAGAAATGACCGACGATTTAAAAATTAATGCAATAGCTGGCAATGTCTTAGAATATTTGGTTGAAAATGGACAACACCAAAAATTAATTACTGGTCTATCTTCTGAAATCAAGAAGTATGTCAATAACAATCAAGAAATGGTTAGAGACCGGGTGAAAAAGGAAAGTTTTGCTTTGATCCCGAAATTTGTTGACGATAAAATTGCTGATAAAATCACCAGCGGACTACTCAAGTACTTTACCGAAATAGAAAACAACCCCAATCACCCGATAAGAAAAGAAATTACCAGTAAAATAATGCTTTTCTCTGACGAAATCCGAACAGAAGAAAAATGGGAACAAGAATTTAGGAATATTAAAAATTCCTTCCTTAACGAGGAACAATTGAGAAAATTTTCAACCGACATCTGGAGCTCCATCAAAAGAACACTTTCTCAGGAACTTTCTCAAGACAATTCATCTTTGAAGAAGTATATTTTCAAAAACCTTAACGAACTTTCTCAAAACCTTCAAACCGATGAAAAATTACAGTACAAAATTGACCATTGGATTAGAGTTACTGCGTACAAATATATTCTGAAAAATACCCATCAATTCGGTGAACTGATTTCTTCTACAGTTGGCAATTGGGAAGGAAAAGAACTCTCCAACAAACTCGAATTAGAAGTCGGTAAAGACCTACAGTTTATCCGACTCAACGGAACTTTAGTAGGAGGATTAGTAGGATTGGTAATTTATACGATTGCTCAATTTTTTCTATAAACTTTTCCGAAAGCACATCACTAAGCCATGAAGAAATTATTCTTGTTGTTATTCTCTTTATTCTTAACATTTTTTCTTTCACAAAAAGTACAGTTAAAAAAAGTAATAGATTCTTCTCATGTTTTTAAAGGCGAAATTTCAGGAAATCCAATCACTTTACATTTGGATTTCGATGGAGTAGTTGATTGCCACCAATATCAACATTTTGTAAAAGGATGGTATTATTATGACAAATACAAAACAAAAATTCCGTTAGTGGGAATCTACGATTTAACAAATCTATATCTTTATAATTTTGAAAACCAACAAGATAAAGGTTGTGAATTTTTGCACAAAGAAATCACAAATCTTCAAAAAGTTGCAAAAAAGGATAGTATTGCAATGTTAATGAATCCGAAAGAGAGATTAATTTTTGAACGCAATTATTCAGACAAAAAATCGATGGTGGGAAATCTTTATTTGGGAAACAAGAGTCTTACTGCAAAGTTATTTACTAAAGATCCAAGAATCTATCGTTATAATAACTATATTGAAAAAACATTAGATACGCCTTCTTATACTTTAACTATTGATGTAAAAAACGCTACAGTTACAAAATCGCAATAACAAAAAACAGAAGTTTATTTTTTACCTAAAATTCTCTGATTAATATCTCGAATCAACTGAGGTCCTTCGTAAATAAATCCAGTGTATAACTGAACGAGGCTTGCGCCGGCGTTAAATTTTTCCATGGCATCGTCCGCAGAATGAATTCCGCCAACACCAATAATCGGAAAAGAACGATTGGATTTTTCGGATAAATATCGAATAACTTCTGTACTTCTATCTTTTACAGGCTTTCCGCTAAGACCACCGTTTCCTATGGCTTCAAGAGTTTCTTTAGATGTTTTAAGACCTTCCCTATTAACGGATGTGTTACAGGCAACAACTCCATCAATCTTAGTTTCTGCAACCAGTTGAACGATTTCATCCAATTGAATTTTGTTCAAATCAGGAGCAATTTTTAGTAAAACAGGTTTAGGTTTCGTTTGTTGACTATTGATTTTCTGAATTTCGGTAATGAGTTCTTTCAAATAATCTGCATCTTCTAATTTCGCGTGACTGCTTACATTAGGACAACTTACATTCAGTACGAAATAATCAACGTAAGGATGTAGTCCTTTGAAGCATTCTACATAATCTTCAGTATAGTTTTCTGGAGAAGTATTGGTGTTTTTTCCGATGTTTCCTCCAATGATGATTTTGCCTTTATTCTTTTTGAGTTGTGCAATTGCAGCTTCTAAACCTTCATTGTTAAAACCCATTCGGTTAATAATGCCACCATCTTCTATCAGTCTAAACAATCTTTTCTTTGGATTTCCAGCTTGTGCTTTGGGTGTTACCGTCCCAATTTCTACAAATCCAAATCCTAAATCTCCCAATTCATTATAAAGCACCGCATTTTTGTCAAATCCAGCAGCAAGTCCAACAGGATTTTTGAATTTCAAACCAAAAACCTCGCGCTCCAATCTTTTGTCTTCAATAGGTTTTGGCAGAAAAAGTTTGGTAAGCCCTCCAAAATTTTTGAGCATATCGAAAGTAAAATGGTGGACTTTTTCTGGGTCGAATTTAAAAAGCAGTGGACGAATAATAGATTTGTACATGAAGGGTAGAAATAATATTGCAAAATTACGGAAATTATTAGTCTTGTTAAAATCTCTTATTTCAATCATTTTCATCTACTCTGCTTGGCTTTGCTATTTTTTTTTTACTTTCGTAAAGTCATTCAATACAAAAAAGTATTTGACGAAAATTTGATTTTGATGTTATGTGGAATAACAAACTGAACCTTTTTTCCTTTTACACCAGTTTGGTGGCATTGGGAATTATGATTTTTGAAGCTGGATTTTACAAAGAACTTTTGTACAGAACTCAAATAATCTACTTCTACGACCTCAGTTTTATACTCACTCTTTTCAATATTTTTTACTACAATCTTTACAAAAAAAATGATTCTATCCGTAAAATAAGATGGTTAGAAATCACGGTAACAATAATGATATTGTTATACTACTGCGCAAGGATAGAGTTCAGTTTTTTTGACACACGATACTTCAGATTTTTCAATCAACGACTGCTATATCTGCTTATTATTCTGTGCTTTATAAGAGATTTTTCGAGTTTGAAAATTGACTTCAAAAGGACATTTATTAATCCCGCACAACTCTTTATTCTGAGTTTTGTATCCATCATTTTAATAGGTGCCGCCTTATTAATGATGCCCAATGCAACTACCAACGGAATTTCACCTTTGGATGCATTATTTACCTCAACAAGTGCGGTATGTGTAACTGGACTTGCGGTGATTGATACTGCTAAAGATTTCACTCTTTTTGGTAAAATCATCATTATGGGACTCATCCAAGTTGGCGGTTTAGGAATCATGACATTTGCAAGTTATTTTAGTTATTTTTTCAGGGGAAGCGCGTCATATGAAAACCAAATTACGCTTGGCGAAATGACAAGTTCGGATAAGTTGGGAGATGTTTTCAATACTTTAAAAAGAATCTTAATCATTACCGTAACCGTCGAATTATTGGGAGCAATGTTTATCTATGCTTCGCTTGATCTCAGCTTGCTCAATAATTCTGTAAACAAGGGAATTTTCTTTTCGGTTTTTCACTCTATTTCTTCCTTTTGTAATGCCGGATTTTCTACTTTGAGCGGAAGTCTTAACGAGCCTGGATATCAATATAACTATGCACTTCATTTAATCATTGCTAGCTTATTTATTTTTGGAGGAATGGGATTCCCAATCGTTTATAATGTTTACAAATACGTTAGGCATACCATCAAAGTAACCTTTTTACGAATCGTTACAGGAGAAAAAATTCACTCTGCTCCTTGGGTTGTCAACATTAATTCGAGAATCATCCTTATAACATCATTTTTTTTACTCTTTTTTGGAACTGTAATGGTTTATATTTTCGAACATGATGGCGCATTAAAAAGGTATAGTTTATTTGGTTCTTGGGTAGAAGCATTCTTTATTTCAGCGACTAATAGAACTGCAGGATTTAACACAGTGGATATGGCAACACTATCTGCTCCAACCTTGATGATTTCTATTTTACTCATGTGGATTGGAGCTTCTCCAGCTTCAACGGGAGGTGGTATCAAGACGAGCACATTTGCTATTGCTGCTCTCAATATCCTCAGTCTTGCGAAAGGAAAACAAAGAACAGAAATCTTTAGGAGAGAAATTGGAGATTTAACACTTAGAAGAGCATTTGCTATTATTGCACTATCTCTTATCGTTGTAGGAGTTGCAGTTTTCGCGCTTATCATTGTAGAACCCGAAAAAGACCTTATGAGTCTCGCCTTCGAAACTTTTTCTGCTTATTCAACGGTAGGACTTAGCGTCAATATTACTCCTACCCTTTCTGTCGCAGGTAAAACCATTATCATTCTCGTCATGTTTATCGGTAGGGTAAGTATGTTTTCGTTACTGATTGCGGTGATGAAACGAGAAAAATATTTCAATTACCGTTATCCAAAAGAAGAAATCTTAATCAACTAATTAATCAAAATATCATGAAATATATTGTCATCGGACTTGGAAACTTCGGACTTTCATTGGCAGAAAAATTGACCAAAATGGGTAATGAGGTCATTGGAGTAGACAGCAGCCTAAGCAAAGTGGAAGCAGTAAAAGAAAAAATCTCGCACGCCATTTGTCTTGATGCCACGGACGAATATACGATGGGTGGATTACCCTTCAAAGACACCGATATTGTTATAGTTGCCATTGGTGAAGACAAAGGAGCTAACATAATGGCAACCGCAATGGTAAAAAAACTTCATCCTCATGGCATCATCAGTCGAGCCATCGATCCGCTTCATGAGACGATTTTGGAAGCGATGGAAGTCCATACCATTGTGCATCCTGAAGAAGAAACTGCCGAAAGGTGGGCAAAAAAGCTTTCACTCAAAGGAATGGTAGAATCCTTCGAATTAAGTGGAAGATACAGTATTGTCGAAATCGCCCTGCCTGAAAGATGTATTGGTAAAACAATTGAACAAATTGGCTTCCGAAGAAATTATAATTTGGTTTTCTTAACGGTCATCAAAAAAGTAGCAGAAAAAAATATTTTTGGTAAAGCAAAACGCGTTAACGAGGTTCAAGGGGTGCTTAATTACGAAGCAGTTTTAGAGAAGGGAGATCTGCTCGTTTTGTATGGTGAAAACGAGGATATCAAGAAATTCATCAAAGCTGAGAATTTTGGATAAAATCAGAATATAACTTTTACCGCTAAACAATCAAACTGCGTCAAATTTGGCGCAGTTTTTCATTATTTTTTTCCCTACTTTTGCAAAAATTAAAACAACTATGGCGAAACAAGAAGATATTTTCAAAAAGGTAGTATCTCATGCTAAAGAATATGGGTTCATTTTTCCAAGTTCAGAAATCTACGACGGTCTTTCTGCTGTGTATGACTATGGACAAAACGGAGCCGAACTCAAAAATAATATCAAAAACTATTGGTGGAAGGCAATGGTACAACTCAACGAAAATATCGTTGGCTTGGACTCTGCAATTTTGATGCATCCAACAACTTGGAAGGCTTCTGGTCACGTAGATGCATTTAACGACCCTTTGATCGACAACAAAGACTCTAAAAAAAGATTTCGTGCAGATGTATTGATTGAAGATTACTGTGCAAAATTAGAAGATAAAGCTCAAAAAGAAATTGAAAAGGCAGCGAAGAGATTTGGCGAAGCGTTCGACAAAGAGCAATTCGAAAGCACCAATCCTCGTGTTATCGAATACAGAGAAAAGCAAAAAGCGATTCTTTCCAGAATGGCAAAATCTTTAGAAAATGAAGATTTAGCTGATGTTAAAGCATTAATCGAAGAGTTAGAAATTGCTGACCCAGACACAGGTTCTAAAAACTGGACAGATGTGAGACAGTTCAACTTGATGTTCGGGACCAAATTGGGAGCATCTGCAGAAAATGCAACTGACTTATACTTAAGACCAGAAACAGCTCAAGGGATTTTTGTTAACTTTCTAAACGTTCAAAAAACTTCTCGTCACAAATTACCTTTTGGGATTGCTCAAATTGGTAAAGCTTTTAGAAATGAAATTGTTGCAAGACAATTTATCTTCAGAATGCGTGAATTCGAGCAAATGGAAATGCAATTCTTCGTTCCGCCAGGAACTGAATTGGAGTTCTACGAAAACTGGAAGCAAAAACGTCTGAATTGGCATTTGGCTCTTGGTCTTGGTCAAGAGAATTACAAATTCCACGACCACGAAAAATTAGCTCATTACGCTAACGCAGCAGCTGATATTGAATTTAAATTCCCATTTGGTTTCAAAGAATTGGAAGGAATTCACTCCAGAACAGATTTCGATTTAGGTGCTCATGAAAAATTTTCAGGAAGAAAATTACAATATTTTGACCCAGAAAGAAACGAAAACTACGTTCCATATGTTGTAGAAACTTCGATTGGTTTGGACAGAATGTTCTTGGCGTTAATGTCTCACTGCTTGAAGGATGAAGTTTTAGAAGATGGTTCAGAAAGAACAGTACTTTCTCTTCCTCCTGCTTTAGCTCCTGTAAAAGCCGCAATTTTACCATTGGTGAAGAAAGATGGTTTGCCAGAATTAGCAGAAAAGATCTTTAACGACCTCAAATATGATTTCAATATTATTTTTGAAGAAAAGGACAGTATTGGTAAACGTTACAGAAGACAAGACGCCATTGGTACACCTTTCTGTATAACTGTGGACCACGATTCAATCAACGATTTCACGGTAACCCTTAGAGAAAGAGATACGATGAAGCAAGAAAGAGTTCCAATGGAGAACTTGAGAAACATCATCGACGAAAAAGTTAGTTTTAGACGATTACTCGAAAAACTTTAGAAAGATAAAATTACGATTCCCAAGAAAATTTCTTGGGAATTTTTTTATTTCAAAAAAGAAGTTAAATTTGAGAAAAACATTTTCTATATGAAAAAACTCGCCTTCCTTTTATCTATCGCTATTTCTCAAATCTCTATCAATGCACAAACTCAAGATTTAGCCAAATTGGCATCTGGAGAATACCTCGGCTTTAATGCAGTCTTCGATCCCAATGACAATCTTTTTGGATATGTTGCACTATATAATTATGGTAAAGTCGATGACAAAACAAAAAAATTCGAATATGTGATTCTCGATAAGAATCTTAATCCTGTTGCCAATAAGGAATTCCAAGGTGAAAAAATAGCAGCGAGTTATATTGGATACATGGATTTTACAAAAAAAATCATCCTTCAACCTTCCCAGTTAGACGTTAACCCTTTTAATTATTTGAAGGCAGAACAACCTCGTTCAAAAGAAATTGACTTAACTAACAATACTGTCAAGGACAAAGATTATTTTGAGTATAAAAATGGAAAATTTATCCGAGTAGACAAGGCTAAGACCTATCGAGACAGCTATAAGGAAAATAGAGAAGAAAAGAAAGCTTTGGGGTATAACTACCGCTCTTATGTTTTCGAAATCAAAGAAGGCGGTTACATCGCGGTGGAGTTTGACGATTATGGCAAATACATTAACAACAATAGCGTTATTAAATTTGACAAAGACCAAAAAGAACTTTGGAGATACCGATACAATACAAGTGGGGATAAGAAAGTCAACGAGTCTCTCACCATGTTGGAAAAGGACGAAAACTATATCTATTTTCTACTCCAGAAAAACGACAAAAAACAAAAAGATTTCCAGTTGGTTGTTATTGACATGAAAAATGGCAAACAAGTTCATCAAAAACCAATTACAGGACTTGGGCAAGAGACTTTGGATAATATCACCTCTTTCAGATCCTATGATTCTGGTAATTTATCTAACGATAAAACTTTTGATGACAAATTGGTATTTGTCGGTCGTGATATTAGCGATGACAATAAGTATATTGGATTTGCAAGAATGATAATAGATCGAAAAACATTTGACGTACAAACCAATACAATTTCTTATGAAAATCTCAAATCTCGAATACCAAAATTAGACAAAAACGGAGGTGTTGAAGATGGATATTACCTCGACCCACGTGATTTATTCATTCTAAAAGATGGAAGCGTTGGAATTCTTTTAGAAAAGTACAAAGTGTCATCCAGTCAATATTACACAAAAACCAAAACAACGGATTTGGTCTATATATTCTCAGATAAAAATTTTGCAGTCAGTGGTGTTTCAATTTTTGATAAAGCAAAGTCCAAATGGGGAGCAAGCGATTATCTTTTTTCTCAATATCTCAACGAAGGTAATGATGTAGTCTTTTTCTATCGTGATTACCAGAAAGATGATGCAACCAAAGAAAAAAATTGGAATCTTTATATTAATACTTTAATTGATGGCAAATTCAAACAAGAGATGATCCCAATTTCAGCGAAAGATGACTTCTCGGTTTACCCATACGTTGGCAAAGAAGGATATATCTTATTAAGAGAATTTAATGCAAAAGAAAAATTCAATAAAGTACGATTAGAAAGATTGAATTACTAAATAAAAAAGTTCCTGTTTCTCAGGAACTTTTTTGCTCATAATATTCTGCAATCTTCTGGATATCTTCCATGCTGAGATTCCACATGAAATTGAGAAATTGCTGATAGCTTTCGCTTTGGTTTTTTGGATCTACTAGATCAAGATATCGATTAAGATTATAATTTTTTCGAGCTTCATATATCTTACCGAATAACTTTCCTAACCAATTTTTGTAATAGACCTCCTCTTCTGCATCTTGCAAAAACTGAAGCGAAGCATAAACTCCCAAACCATAATCCTCAGACTGATAGAGGTTGGGAACAATCTCCATTTTTGCTATTCTTTTCATTTTAGCAAAAGCAGAATTGCCATCAGGTTTTACGATTTCGACCTCAGACCTGAGTTCTGGGAAATATTTCTGCAACAAAGCTATTCTCTGAACAATTTCTGGATGAGAAGCTATTGAGTCCTTATCTAATTTTTCCTTATAAAAAGAGTACTGATATTGAGAAAAATCCTCCATCTTCAGCCATTTTTCTTTGAACGGCGCGCCTGGTAAATCAAAGAATTTTCTATACGTTTCTTTCACCACAACACTCGACGAAATCGTATCATATGTCTCTAGACTCTTCAAAGCTCCAACAAAAGCCACTCGATTATAACTCGTATTTCTAAACAAAGCATAACCTAATGAATCTGCTTCTTGCTCGTGTCTTCTTCTTTCAACACTCCCTTTGTACAAAGTATTCTTCAAGAGATTGAACGCATTAGCTTTGACGTTAAGTTTCTGTGATTTCAATTGTTTGATTTGAGACTCATTTTCCTTATTGAGAATTAATACTTTCTTTTGCCAAGCCAATGTATGTTCTTTCATTTTATGAGCAATTTCGTGCCCTATAACCGCTGCAACTTGATCTTCGTTATCTAACCAGTTAAAAAGTCCCATGTTGATTACTAAAGTACCATCTCCAACACACCAAGCATTAGGCACATTATCTTTTGAAACTAATATTGCAAGATCCTTGGGAATAGAAGAGTTACTTTTCTCTAGTTTATCCAAAATCGACTGAACATATTGCTGTATATCTTTCTGAAAAGTAAAATCTCTATTCTTTATCTGATCTACTAGTTCTTTCTGATATTCGTTATAAGTATTGACAATTTCACGACTTGAAGATGAGCCTAATCTTGATTTTAAAACACCGACATAAGACTCACTTCTTCCTTTATTTTTTAATATAAATTCTTTCCTTGATACATAATCAGCAGTATCTATCGGTTGATAAGCTTGACTAAAAAATAATAAAGGCAATAGACACAAAAAAAAACCAAGTCTTCTTTTCATACTATTTATTTAATTTCATTATTGTGATTCATGATATGATTAGTCCAAGATAAATATTAAATTTGAAAATAAATTTAATATTCGTGAAAAAGTTTTTTAAAATTCTTGCGATAATAATTGCTGGACTTATAGTATTGGCTTATACGTTTGATTACGATTATCTTTTTAAGGGTATCGCAAAAACATACCTTAGAGGAGAGACTAGTGCTACTATTGATGATGGAACTTTGTTTCCTAGCAATCCTATTATGACAGGAAAACCAAAGCCTTGGATTAAAGATAGCCTGTACAATAAGAAAAAACTTCCGGCATCTGTTGTCAAGGGTTTAACCGACACCGAGACTGCTTCCCTTCTTGTTGTAAAAAACGGAAAATTGATTCATGAAGAATACTGGGGCGAATTTTCTGAAAAAACCAAAACCAATTCCTTTTCCATGGCAAAGGGCTTTAATGTAATGTTACTAGGAAAAGCTATTCAAGAAGAAAAGATAAAAAGTCTTGACGAGAAATTTTCGGTCTTTTATGAAAACTATGCTAATACGGAGTACGGAAAGTTTCTAACACTTCGAGATCTTGCAAGCATGCAATCTGGGCTTAACTGGAACGAAAAATATAAAAATCCTTTTTCTCCCAATGCTAAAGCTTATTATGGCAACTCGCTGGCGGAAGCCGTCTTTTTGAAAGGATTTAAAAATAAACCCGCAACAAAATTTGAGTACCAAAGTGGTACGTCGCAATTATTAGGATTTGCCATCAGAAAAGCCGTCAATGAACCTTTGGCTAACTATATGTCCAAAAGTTTTTGGATTCCTTTGGGGATGGAAAGCGGAGCTTTTTGGAACACCGATGAAAACAAAATGGAAAAAACCTTCTGTTGTGTTAATGCAATCCCAAGAGATTTTGCTAAAATAGGACAATTCATGCTTAACAGAGGAAAAGTTGATTCATTGCAGATGTTGAATGAAAAATTTATTGACGAGATGATCACCCCAACTCAACTCTCGGGTGGAATATACGGAATGGGCGTGTGGACCGACTATGATAACCCTATCAAATATTACTTCTTTCGAGGTTTATTGGGACAATACATCATTGTGATTCCTGAAAAAAATATGGTCATTGTCAGAACAGGAAATGACACCAAGCAAGTTGAAAAGAGTCGAGGACGACCTGCGCTTGTTTTGCAACTTGTTAATGAATTATCCAATTACTTTTAATATCCAGTTATGTCGAAACGAGATTCCAAAGTTGATGCATATATTGAAAAATCTCAACCCTTTGCTCAACCTATCATCGAATACATCCGAGAAGTTGTTCACGAATATTGTCCAGATACCGAAGAGGCGATTAAGTGGGGATTTCCACATTTTACTTATCAAGGAAAAAATCTATGTTCCGTTGCTGCATTTAAGCAACACTGTTCTTTTGGGTTCTGGCTGGAAAGTCAAATGAAAACCATGAAAAATCTCACCAAAGACATCGAAAAAAATTCGATGTTCACTCTGGGAAAAATCACAAAAATTGAAGATCTACCTTCTAAATCTCAGCTTAAGAAATGTATCCAAGAAGCCATGGAGCTTACCGAAATGGGAGTAGTTATAAAACGAAACGTTTCTGAGCAAAAAGAATTAGAAGTTCCGGAGGCATTTCAAAAA
>NZ_JBYVEB010000061.1:0-20703 GCF_058117085.1 Chryseobacterium sp. CG10_8
AAATTTAAATTAATTTAAATATAATAACTCCGAAAGATTTCGGAGTTATTAGTTTTTAGTAAAATGCGCAATCGCCGTCTCCATCCTGAAAGTTAAGCTGATTGATAAACTTTAATTTCTTGGAAATGAGATATGGCTTTTTGATTTCTTTGGTGAATAAAAATGGAGTTTTGATCTCTTTCATCGAATTAATCAGCCCTTCGTGAAAGATAGTTATCATATTGAGACGGTGTTCCACAATGGTATTAACAATCAAACGACTAATGTATTCCATGTTTTCTGGTTGGGAAAAAACATAAGGAACCGTTAAATTGTTTTCTCTAACATTAAGAACTACAAGTCCGATGATTTCTCCTTTTTTCGTGACTTTAATGGTTTTATAAAAAAAGATTTTGTTTCGAGAAGAAAAGTAATATTTTTTACTTTCGAGGTCTTTTTCAACGCCAGAAAGAATCCAGGGATTGTCAAGAATCCAATTAATTTCCTCCGCATTTCTTTGGTTCCAGTTGGGAGATTTCAGATTGGTAATGAAATCTGATTCGTTCTTTCCTAAACGATCGATATATTCCCACTGAACCTCCTTTGATTCATATCTTTTTGAATTAGAAAGCCGAAGGTCACCAAAAATATTGAAGACTTGATCCAACAACGATGTGACAGGGGCTATTTTTTTGAAGAAATTGTTTTTGGAGGAAAGTAACTCACCGAAATTCGACCTCACATAACCTCTGTAACCAATTTTGTATTCGGTGGGGAGGAAGATTTTGGTTTTCTGGTAAACCGGTTCAAGTGAGGGTACAATGTTGGTAATCAGTATTTTTTGTTTCCAAGCATTGATAATTGTTAGATAGAGACTTGCTGCAAGATTTTGTGCTCGATAATCTTCATGTACCCAGAAACAGCTTAGCCAGCCTGCTTTTTCTTTTATGTTTTCGTCAAAAATATAGTCAGGTAAAACTCCTAAATATCCCACAACCAAATTGCCTTCGTATGTCACTACCAATAAGATGTCGTCATCGGATGCTCTCGGATTGTTAATTTGCGAGTATGCTCGATGTTTACTGATGGGCAAAATTGGAAGCGAAGAAAAAAAATCCGACTCGATAAGCTCTTTCAGACTATTTTTGGTGTAGGTTATAGTCTCCATTTAGTTCCTTCTTATTTTATTTTTGTTGAATATTGCCTTTAAAATGTAGTAAAAATACTCTCCATAAATAATTTCTTCCGCCGAATATTCCCCAGATTCTAAAGGAATACGCTGAATGTTTTTTGGAACACTATCTTTTTTGATTCCAGCGCAACCAAAAGTCAGGTCGGGTGTTTTGCTTCGTTCTTGAATATAAATTTCCTTAAAAAAAGCGTCACTGACTCCAAAATCAGTGAATGGAAAAGAAAATACGCGATAATCCAAGTTGAAAGTATTCGATACATCTTCAATACTTTTGGTTGTCTGCGAAATTTGCTGTTCAACAGGGATTTCCACATATTTTGGATGATCAACACTATGCGCTCCAAAAGTGAAGCCTTGTTCCATCAGTTTTTTAATATTCTCCGAAGTCAAATAAGGTCGATGTTGTTGCAAATAGTCGTTGTAATCTACTTCGAGAATTTCAGCAATGCTATTTAGAATTTCCTTATTTGCGTACTTAATCGCTAATATGGACTGTGAAATATTGTTCTGAAATAATGTTTGGTCTTTCAAGAGACTGCTTATTTTTTGGTGTATGTTTTCACTTTTATTAGCTTGAATTTTATGTACCAAAATGCTCGCTTTGTACCGGAAAAAAAGGTCTTTATTATCGATGAAAGCACTGTTGAGAAAGCAGGTTGCGGGAATCCCTTTTCGTATCAAAATGGGAGCGATAACGTCATGAAACTCCCTAAGTCCATCATCAAAACTCAATAGGAACGTTTTTTTGTTTCGTTTTCCTTGTTTTTCGTTAGTTAGTAGACTCTTAAGATCAGTGGGATCGTAATTTTTTAATAAAAAATCAAGGTCTTTTTCAAAATTTTTGACATCCTTTACTTTGTACAAATGCTTGATATGTGTGACTTCTACATCAGAAATCACGTGATAGAATGGGAATATCGCTTTCTGTCTCGTTAGATTCATTAACAAGTCTAAAGGGACAAACTTTAAAATTTTTGAAAGCGAATAGAAAGTATTCCTCATTGACGATATTTCGTTCAAAGATACATTGTAAAATTTATTTCTTTTGGAAGATTCTTTTGATTTCTATTTACTGAACTTTTACAGCAAGGTATTTCTGTACCTCGTAGATATCAATACTGGTATTGAATTTTTTACTTATTGATGGACTCGCTTCACTGGAAATCCAAATTTTGAGTTCGGCGTCAAGTTCGAAAGTTCCTGCAGTCTCCACCGAAAATCTCGAAATCGAACGATACGGAATGGATTTGTAATCTACTTTACTGCCTGTAAGATTTTGTACATCGATTAGAATCAGTCGCAAATTAGTGAATATGAATGTGTCTCGAAACAATTGAAATCCCAATTCTATGTTTTCAGTTTCAGCTAATAATTTACTGTATTTTTCTGAAAGTTTCTCAGGTGACACTTCACTTGCGTTACCAAGTATTTTGTTGAATATTCCCATTGTAATTTAATTAAAGATTAAAGATACAAATATTGATTAATCTAACGTGTCATTTGGTTTTTTGCCTTCGCAAAATTGGAATTTTCTTTTCATTGATATTCCGATATTTCTATTAGATTAAAAATCAAAGCCTAAAAAAGCTATCTCAGACCGAGATAGCTTTTGTTTTATTTCAATTTTTTGATGTTAATTGGCAACATCGCTAATAAATTTGATTCTGAGCATTCTTACTTCTTCATCAGTAAGTTCGTCACCATACTCGTCAAGAAGGATTTTCATGGAGTCACTTTCTGATTCTTTCATGAAATCCATGAAATCTTCTACGGTGTCTTCATCCATATTTTCTTCGATATAATAATCGATATTAAGTTTGGTTCCTTGATAGACGATACTTTCCATTTCCTTCAAAAGCTCGTCCATGTTTAGGTTTTTAGCTTTTGCGATATCTTCCAAGTCAATTTTTTTGTCAGTACTTTGGATAATGAAAACTTTGTGACTGGATTTATTAGCAACTTGTTTCAGAACCATGTCTTGGGTTCTCTCAATGTCGTTTTCTTCTACGTATTTTGCGATAAACTCGGCAAATTCTTTTCCGTACTTTTTGGCTTTTCCTTCACCAACGCCATATATTTTTCCAATTTCCTCAATATTGATAGGATACTGAACGGTCATGTCCTCCAAGCTTGGGTCCATAAAGACGGTATAAGGAGGGATACCATGTTTTTTGGCGATTTTTTTTCTGAGGTCTTTGAGTTGGTTGAAGAGGTTTTTGTCTAATCCACCGTCACTATTAACTTGCACCGACTCTGAGTCAGATTTCATTTGCTCTAGATTGTACTCTCGGTCCTCGGCAATTAAGAAAGTACCTTTGTATTTACCGGACAGTAGAAGTTTACCTTTTTCTCCAATCTTCAAAACACCATAAGTCTCTATATCTTTCTGCAAAAATCCTTGAACGGTAGCTTGTCTAATGATAGATTTCCAGTAATTGTCTGATTCTTTGTTTCCTGCTCCAAAGTATTCGGTTTCTTCTAATTTGTAGGATTTGGTGACTGCGCTTTCTTTGCCCGTCATCACATTAATCAAATCTTTGGTACGGAATTTTTCGTCCAACTCTTTGACTACTTTCAGAACAAAATCCAAATCTTTGGTTGCATCCTTCATTTTTGGAGGGTCAAGAGAATTGTCATCCATCTTGGCTCCGTCACCATTAATTGGGTCAAAAGTCTCCCCAAAATAATACAATATATATTGTCTTCGGCTCATGGAAGTCTCAGCGTATCCTACTACTTCATTCAATAGCTGAAGTCCAATTTCTCGTTCAGAAACTGGTTTTTGAGCTAAAAATTTTTCTAGTTTTTCGATGTCTTTTGGGTCGTAGAACGCCAAACAATAACCTTCGCCACCATCTCTTCCGGCACGACCTGTTTCTTGATAATAACTTTCTAAAGATTTTGGAAAATCATAATGGATAACAAAACGGACGTCTGGTTTGTCAATTCCCATTCCAAATGCAATTGTAGCAACGATAACGTCACATTCCTCCATCAGGAATTTGTCTTGATTGGTAACTCTGGTTTTTTGGTCTAGACCAGCGTGATAAGGGAGTGCATTAATCCCATTGACTTGTAATAATTGTGCAAACTCCTCTACTTTTCTTCGGCTAAGACAATAGACGATACCAGATTTTCCTTTTCTCTGGTTGATAAATTTTACAATTTCTTTGTCCACATTAATTTTTGGACGTACTTCATAAAATAAATTAGGTCTATTGAAGCTTTCTTTGAAGACAACTGCATCGCTCATACCCAAAGTTTTTTGGATATCATCCTGAACTTTTGGAGTAGCGGTCGCTGTCAAAGCGATTACTGGGACATTAGCTATTTTATCAATAATTAATTTTAAATTTCGATACTCCGGTCGGAAATCGTGTCCCCATTCCGAAATACAGTGCGCTTCATCAATAGCAACAAAAGAAATTGGAATCTCTTTAAGAAAATCCAAATATTCCTCTTTAATAAGGCTTTCCGGAGCCATGTAAAGAAGCTTAGTCTTTTTGCTCGTGATGTCGTCAAAAACCTGTTTGGTTTGCGCTTTGTTGAGCGATGAATTAAGAACATGTGCTGTTCCTGTGTCAGATGATAAACCATTAATAGCGTCAACCTGGTTCTTCATTAACGCAATCAGCGGAGATACAACAATGGCTGTTCCTTCTGAAATTAATGCTGGCAATTGGTAACAAAGTGACTTTCCTCCTCCCGTTGGCATGAGTACAAAAACGTCTTTGCCTTCCAATAATGTGTTAATGATTTTTTCTTGGTGTCCTTTGAACGTAGAAAAACCAAAATATTTCTTAAGTTCTTTTGTTAAATCGATGCTCACTTTTTCTATCTGATATTAGTTTGCTAAATTTGCAGTCTTCTCAAAGTTATGAAAATAATTTTAAAAAAGTCAATATTATAAAAATTAATATTTCATTTAAAAACTAAATAAATTGGAAAATAGCCCCATCATAAAAAGTGCCAAAGAGGCTTTGCAAATCGAAATCAACGAATTAGAACACTTAAAAAATCGTATTGATTCCAGATTTGAGAAGGCAGTTGATATTATCTTTTCTGCAAAAGGGAAGCTCATTGTTGTAGGAATTGGCAAATCTGCCCATGTTGGAAACAAAATTGTGGCCACACTTAACTCCACAGGAACGCCTGCGCAGTTCCTTCACGCATCCGAAGCGATACACGGAGACTTAGGAGTGGTGCAAAATCAGGATGTTGTCCTTTGTATTTCTAACTCAGGTAATTCGCCAGAAATTGTATATTTAATTCCTTATTTGAAGGAGTATTCTTCTTTTTTTATTGCCATGACAGGTAATCCCGAAAGCAAATTGGGAAAAATTGCAGATGTTGTCTTGGATACATCAGTTGAAAAAGAGGCTTGTCCTATCGAGTTGGCTCCAACAAGTTCTACAACTGTACAGATGGCTTTGGGTGATGCGTTGGCAGTTTGTCTGATGAACAAAAGAGGATTTAAAGCTATTGATTTTGCAAAATTTCATCCTGGTGGAAGTTTAGGGAAGAATTTAACCTCAAAAGTGGAGCAGTTTTTATCCTCTCAAAAACCTGAAGTGTCTGTTGATGCTGGCATTAGAGATGTCATTATTTCGATTAGCTCATCTAATCATGGTATTACTGTCGTTACGGATAATAATGAGATTTTAGGCGTTATTACGGATGGCGATTTGAGGAGAATGTTAATGAAGAATGAAGATGTAAGTAATATTACAGCAAAAAGCATCATGAGTGCAAATCCCAAAACGATCGAAAAGGATGTATTAGCGAAAGAGGCAATGAAGGTTTTGAAGGACAATAATATTGGTCAATTGATAGTCACCGAAAACGGAACTTATCATGGTATTATTGATTTGCATAGACTTTTGGATGAGGGAATTAACTAAGATTAAAGAGAAATATTATATTTAATATATGAGCGAAGAGAAAGAAATGTCCTTTTTGGGACATGTTGGAGAGCTGAGAGGACACTTGATGAGAATTGTAATTGCTATCGTCATCGGTGGAATTTTAGTAGGATTCAATATTAATTGGATTATGGACGAAGTTTTCTTTGCTCCTACACAAAGTGATTTTATATCCTTTAGGTTACTCAATGATGTCACCGAATGGATGTTTGGTAAACCAAGTTTTTCGTTACCCAATACTTTTGAAATCAGACAAAGGACATTAATGGAACAGTTCAATGTGATGATGTCAGTTTCTATTTTTGGTGGTATTGTTGTCGCTTTTCCTTATATTATTTGGGAGTTATGGCGTTTTATCAAACCTGCACTAATGCCAAATGAAAGAAAAAATTCTGCATTGATTATTAATTTCGTTTGGATACTCTTTATGTTGGGAATGTTGGTAGGATATTACGTTATTTTGCCTTTAGCGATTAACTTTGGGTTGGTGTTTTCCATTTCTGAGGTGATTAAGCCATTCTTTGATTTCACAGATTATACTACACTTTTTCTTCAAATCGTTTTAGGAATGGGATTAGTTTTTCTATTTCCTGTCATCGTTTTTTTCTTGACCAATATTGGGATTTTAACTCCAGAATTTTTAAGAAAATACAGAAGACACTCCATCGTTTTGATTCTTGTCCTTGCAGCAATTATTACTCCTGCAGACGTTTTTTCGATGATGGCGGCAGCATTACCGTTGTTGATTTTGTACGAATTCAGCGTGTTGATGAGTGTCAGAGTGTATAAGAGACTCCAAAAAGAAGCTTTAAAACAATAAAAAGATGGTATTTGCTATCTTTGTAAATTATAATTAACAGATAATAAAAATGAATTCATTTATAGAAGAATTAAAATGGCGAGGACTTTTTTCCGATATGATGCCTGGGACAGAAGAGCAATTGAATAAAGAAATGACGACGGCATATATTGGATTTGACCCAACTGCGGATTCTTTACACATAGGAAGTCTCATTCAGATAAAAATATTGGCGCATTTTCAACAGCATGGTCACAAACCTATTGCTTTGGTAGGAGGTGCAACAGGGATGATTGGTGATCCATCAGGGAAATCCAATGAGAGAAACCTTTTGGATGAAGCAACATTGTTTCACTACGTTGACTGTCTCAAGAATCAATTGTCAAGATTTCTAAATTTTGATGGTAATGAGCCAAATAATGCGGTTTTGGTTAACAATTACGATTGGATGAAGACTTTTTCTTTTCTTGATTTTGTTCGTGATATTGGGAAGAATATTACCGTTAATTATATGATGGCTAAGGAATCTGTGAAGAAAAGAATCACGGGTGAAGATGGAGCAGAGGGGATGAGTTTCACTGAATTTACCTACCAGTTGCTTCAAGGTTATGATTTCTTGCATCTATATCAAAATAGTGGGGTCAAATTACAAATGGGTGGTTCTGACCAATGGGGAAACATTACTACTGGAACCGAATTGATCCGTAGAAAAGCCCAAGGCGAAGCTTTTGCTTTGACTGTTCCTTTGATTACAAAGGCAGACGGAGCTAAATTTGGTAAATCAGAAGCTGGAGAAAATTTTTGGTTAGATAAAAAGAGAACATCTCCATACAAATTCTATCAGTTTTGGTTGAATTCTACGGATGATGATGCCAAGCGCTTTATTAAATTCTATTCATTCTTGAGCAAAGATGTCATTGAGAGTTTAATCGCAGAACATCAAGAAGCGCCTCACGAAAGAAAACTCCAAAAGAAATTGGCTGAAGAAGTAACCGTTTGGGTTCATGGTAGAGAAGAGTACGAAAAAGCTTTGAAAGCCTCCGAAATTCTTTTTGGGAGGTCAACCGCTGAAGATTTGGTGAGTTTGGACGAAGAAACTTTTTTGGAAGTTTTCGATGGCGTTCCTCAGAAAGAGATTTCTTTGACTGATTTGATTGGTTGCGGTATTGTTGATTTGCTTTCAGAAAAATCAGGTTTTTTAAAATCAAAAAGCGAAGCTCAAAGAGAATTGAAAGGTAACGCAATATCAGTTAATAAGGAAAAAATTGATGATACTTACGAAGTCAAGGAGACCGACTTAATAGATGATAAATTTCTACTTCTCCAAAAGGGAAAGAAAAACTATTTCATCGTAAAAGCCGTTTAATTGATTTTAAACTTTAGAATATGCCCGATTCAATTTTTTGAATCGGGTTTTTCTTTGCTGATTAGATTTTTTATGTAGCTGTTAAAAGGTTAATATTTGAATTATGTTGTAAGTTTATTTTTGCAGGATGATTAATTTTCTTTTCCATAAGGACGGAAAATCTTACATTTGAAAAAATCAAATTATCAAAAACAAACAATATGAGTTTTCCTACTGATTTAGAAATTGCGCAGTCAGCCAATATTCAGCCAATTAAGAACATTGCTCAAAAGATTAACATCGACGAAGATGACCTCGAACTTTATGGAAAGTACAAAGCAAAAATTCCATTGAGCTACATCAACGAGGAAAAGGTTAAGAAATCCAAACTTATTCTTGTGTCAGCAATTAATCCAACACCTGCCGGTGAAGGAAAGACCACCGTTTCTGTTGGTTTGAGCGATGGACTCAATAAGATTGGTAAAAAAGCAATGGCAGTACTTAGAGAACCAAGTTTAGGACCTGTTTTTGGTATCAAAGGTGGAGCAGCTGGTGGTGGTTATGCACAAGTGATTCCAATGGTGGATATTAATTTGCATTTTACAGGTGATTTTGCAGCTATTGAGAAGGCTAATAACTTGCTTTCAGCTCTTATTGATAACAATCTTCAAAACAAAAAATATTCGCTCAATATCGATCCTCGAACCATCGTTTGGAAGAGAGTAATGGATATGAATGACCGTGCTTTGCGTAATATTGTCATCGGATTAGGAGGGCCAGCAAACGGAATTCCGCGTGAAGATAGTTTTAATATTACGCCGGCTTCGGAAGTAATGGCAATTCTTTGCATGAGTAAAGATTTTGAAGACCTTAAAAGAAGGTTAGGTAATATCTTTATTGGATATACTTTCGAAAAGCAACCGATTTACGCAAGAGATTTGAAGGCAGAAGGTGCAATGGCTATCTTGTTAAGAGATGCTATTAAGCCTAATTTGGTTCAGACTTTGGAAGGGAATCCAGCCATTCTTCATGGAGGACCGTTTGCTAATATAGCACAAGGAACCAACACGATTATTGCAACTAAAATGGGACTTTCTTTGGCGGATTATGTCGTTACAGAAGCTGGTTTTGGTGCTGATTTAGGAGCGGAAAAATTCTTACATATTAAGTGTCATTATGCGGGTTTCAAACCATCGGCTTTAGTTTTAGTAACCACAGTTAGAGCAATGAGATATCACGGCGGAGCTAAAAAAGGAGAATATGAAAATCCTAACTTTGAAGCGGTAACCAAAGGAATCGAAAATCTTAAAAAGCATATTGAAAATGCTAAAAAACTTGGTTTGACTCCAGTGGTTGCGATTAATCATTTTGCGACTGATTCAGACGAAGAAATCCAATTCTTAAAGGATGAATGTGCAAAGTTAGGGGTAAAAGCTATTCTTGCAGACGAATTTACAATGGGAGGAGAAGGTATGAAAGAATTAGCAACAGAAGTAGTTAATGCTACAGAAAACTACGGAAACGACTTCCAGCCATTGTATGATGTGAAGGATTCAGTTGAAAATAAGATAGAAACCATTGCAAAAGAGATTTATGGTGCTTCTGGTGTTAATTTCAGTGCAAAAGCAAAAACCGACATCAAGACCATTAATAATTTAGGACTTAATAAACTTCCAGTTTGTATGGCAAAAACTCAAAAATCATTGAGTGATAACGAAAGATTGATAGGAAGACCGAAAGATTTTGAAGTCACTGTTCGTGAGTTTGAATTTGCAGCAGGAGCAGGGTTTATTATTCCGATTTTAGGAGATATGATGAGAATGCCTGGTTTGCCTGCTATTCCAGCTTCCGAAGGAATGACCATTGATGCTGATGGCAATATTACAGGATTGAGCTAGAATCTTATTATTAATAAAAATAAGAAACTTCGTCTTTATGGCGAAGTTTTTTTTGTGAAATACCTTTAAAGTCTCTTAATTTCTGTTAAACTTTAACCTTTTGGATAATATGTCATCTAAAAAGCACGTTTGTTCAATAAAGTAAAATAAAAAAAACAGAACGATATGAATTTGATTAAAAAAAGTGTTTTAGCACTAGGTGTTTTATCAGTAGGTATGCTAAGTGCACAAGAGACAGAGACCAAAAGTATGGTCAATTTGTTGAAGGTAGGTGTTAATGGTGGAGTGTCATTACCAATGGAGAACGCAGTTGCTAATGTAGGCTTAGATGTGGCGTACCAACATCTCATCACTCCAAGTTTTGGATTGGGTATCGCAACTGGATATAATCATTTTTTCGGGAGAGATAATGATGTTAACAACTTTACCATTAAGAATAATGATTTTGGAGTAATCCCTGCTGCGGCAGTTTTCAGGTTTTATCCAAAAAAGACTGGATTTTTTGTAGGTACTGATTTAGGATATGGATTTATTTTAGGTGACGATTATGTTGCAGAAAATTCTACAGTGAAGAGACCTGATGGCGGACTGTATATCAAACCAGAAATCGGTTACCATAACCGTGATTGGAATTTCTTTGTTCATTATACCAAAGTTTTTACAGGTAGCAAAGGGGAAATTGCAGGTCAAGATTACAATGCAGGTAGTCTAGGAGTAGGAGTGGCTTATAACATAGCCCTTGGGAATTAAGTGTTCTTGTTTCATATAGTTATGGAAGCCTTTTCAATTTTTTTTGAAAAGGCTTTTTATTTAGGACTATCTTTTTTATCTTTGGTAAAAGTCAATTATATGAACAACGGACAAAAGTTCTCCTTGTATTTGCCAGGCGCTTCCAAGGAAAAAAACAATAGTATCTCTCTAATTTCTATTGATTTAAAAGAAGACCAGACAAAGGCGGGCTTTTTTCAAACAGAGGGAGGAAAGATTGTGTTAAAGAGTGAGAAGAAATATTCAACCTCTAATTATCATAATATTTCTGAAATTATTTCGGATTTTATTAGAACCGAATCTTTGGAAAACATTTCTAGAGTTGCGATTGGTGTTCCATGTTTGGTAATTGATAACAAAGGTTATTCTGACCGATTAAAGTGGACCATTGATGGAAATGAAATTCAAAAGGAAACTGGAATTGAAAAAGTGCTCCTTATTAATGATTTAGAGGCGTCGGCTTATGGTTTAGAAAGCATTTCTGATGAATGTCTATTACCAATCCATGAAGTAGAAGGCAAATCAAAAGGAAATGTTGCTATCCTTGCTGCAGGAAATGGGCTAGGAGAGGCGGGGATGTTTTTTGATGGTTCTCACCTTCGACCGTTTGCAACAGAAGGAGGGCACTCCGAGTTTTCTCCAAGAACAGAAGTTGAAGTTGAATTTTATCAGTTTCTCAATAAGATTTATGGAATTGTAAGTTGGGAAATGGTGCTTTCTAAAACTGGATTGTTCAATATATTCCGCTTTTTAAGGGATGAGAAGAGACATCCTCAGTCGGAGAAATTAACACAACGTTTGTCTCAAGAATCATTTTTGGATGCGTTGTTCAAAGGAGCAACGGAAGACGAAGAATTGATTTGTACTATCGCGATTAATACTTACCTCGAATTTTTAGCAAGAGAAGCCAATAGCTTGGTTCTTAAGTTGAAAGCAACAGGTGGGCTTTTAATTGGTGGAGAGATTCCGATGAGGTTAAAAGATTATATTGACCATCAAAGATTTTATCAAAAATTTCGAATCAGTGATAAGATGGAAAATCTGCTAAAAAATATTCCTATTTACATGGTAATGAGTGAGAAAACGGTTTTGAATGGTGCAGCTAACTACGTTGCTTTTTCAGAAGAATAATTGTTTTTTTTAACCAATTTGTTTTTTTTCATCTAAAAAACGTAGATTTAGACTTTTAAAATAGTAATCACCATTGTAAAATCTTTATTTAAAATGAAAAAAGTATTATTACTTACTTTGATGTTTTTCGGAATTTCTTTTGCATTTTCTCAAATTTCTAAAGATAATCTCAGAACCATTCGTGTTGGAGATTCGGAAATTTTGTGGTGGGGCTATAAGATTGTAAAATCAGAACCGACCACTCATACAGGAAGTGTAAAACTTAAAATGGGTAAGTTTGTTTTCAATGATGGAAAATTTCAGAGTGGGGAGTTCATGATTGATATGAGAAGTATCGTTAATACTGACCTTGTTGGAGAGCAAAATAAAGAATTAACTGATAAACTCAAAAGCATCGACTTTTTTGATGTAAGAAAATATCCAATGGCAACTTTCATTCTTAAAAAGATTGAGCCAGCTAAAAACGAAAAATACAATTCTGTGATTGTTGGAGACATCACTATCAAGAAGAAAAGAAAAACAATTTCTTTTCCTGCTAATGTAATCTTGAATGGATATAACGTTTCTATCGAATCTGCTAAATTTTCTTTAGATAGAAGAGAGTTCGGTATATACTACAAGTCTGCAATGAAGGATTATTTTATTAGTGACCAAATGGACTTCCAGTTCAAGGTTAAGTCAAAATAATTTTAACAATAATTTATAAACAAGAGCGGAATTTTATTTCGCTCTTTTTGTTATTTTTATACTATGAAATTATATGTTGTGAGTGGTCTTGGAGCTGATTTCAAGGTTTTGGAAAAGCTTCAGTTTCCAGAGCATTTAGAAATTGTCTTTATTGATTGGCTGATTCCTGAAAAGAATGAGTCTTTTTCTCATTATATTGAGCGTATGGCTGCTTTTGTAGATGATTCGGAGCCATTTTCGCTTTTGGGATACTCTTTTGGAGGAATTATTGTTCAGGAGATTAATAAAATCAAAAGAGCAGAAAAAGTAGTGATTTTGGGAAGTATCAAATCTCATCGAGAAAAATCCTATCTTATAAAAGCGGGTGAAATCACAAAAATTCCAAAGCTGATTCCGCAGAGTTTATTTAATGAAAGAACTTCGAAGATTTATAATTTTATCCGAAATTTTGTATATGCAGATGGCTCTAATTTTATGAAGTTTTTCATGGTTCGTGATCCATACTATCTAAAGTGGTCTATAGAGCGAATTGCGTCATGGAGGTCTGAAGAGACCAATAATGTAATCCAGATTTTAGCGGATAAAGACATTGTTTTTCCCATCAAAAACTCCAAACCAGATTATGTGGTGACTAATGCTAGTCATCTTTTTCCTGCAACAAAACACAAGCAGGTATCTTTGATTCTAAAGGAAATTTTTGATTGATTTTTCGTTAAAATTATTTAAATGTCCATTGTAAGGACTTTTGGTTTTCTGAAACGTCAAAATTTTTATCTTTGCAACGCTTAGAAAAATTAATCTTAAACATTAATCAATTTATGAACAAATACGCAGGAATTCCTGAAGAAAATGCAACCTTAGAAAATTCGAAAGTAATGTTGGTAACCGTTCCTTACGACGGAACTTCAACTTGGGGAAAAGGAGCGGACAAAGGTCCAGAACTTTTTCTTGACGCTTCCGAAAACATGGAATTGTACGACATCGAAACAGGAACAGAACCTTATTTAGAAGGCGTTTGGATTGCAGGAGAAGTTTCTGAAAATTCTACGCCAGAAGCAATGACAGAAGCGGTGTATCAGAAAACCAAAGAAATGTTGCAAAATGACGGTAAATTATTTACGCTTTTCGGAGGTGAACATTCTGTTTCAATTGGTTCTATTAGAGCGGTTGGAGAAAAATTTGAAAATCTTACAGTGTTGCAATTAGATGCACATACAGATTTGCGTCCAAGTTTTCATGGTTCGACGTCTAATCATGCTTGTGCAGTTTTTGAGGCTTCTCAGAAATTGAATTTAGTACAAGTTGGGATTCGTTCATGCGATGTTGAGGAAATGCAATATGTTCCTGAAGGACAGTGTTTTTGGGCGCACGAAATTGCAAATAACGAAAATTGGGTGAATGATGTTTTGGAAAAAGTTTCAGGAAATGTTTATATCACGATTGATTTAGACGCTTTTGACCCTTCCATTGCACCATCAACAGGAACTCCGGAACCGGGAGGACTACAATGGTATCCTACTTTGGAATTGTTAAAGCGAGTTTTCGAAAAATGTAACGTAGTTGCTTTTGATATTGTTGAATTAATGGATTCTCCATACTCGAAACCTACAGCGTTTCTTGCGGCGAAATTGTATTATAAAATGTTGGCGTATTACCATCAAAGTAAGGCTTAAATCATTTTCTTAATTGATAAAACAGTTACGGCGAGCCAAAGGCTCGCCGTAACTGTTTAGAATTTATTGAAATATTAGTAAATAAATCAGTAGGAATGGGCTTTAGCCAAAATTTATTTTGAATTTTTGAAAAACTTTTTTTTGTTTAATTGAATCTTTAATTATTTCAAAACATCAACTTCAATCGAACTATCGCCAAAAATTTTAATAAAAGCTTTGGTGTAATCCTCTTTAGTCGCAAAATTAGGATTGTCTAAAAACTTCTGCGGATTTACTGAAAATAAAGGATACCAAGTACTCGAAATCTGAATTTGGATTTTATGTCCTTTTTTAAAGGTATGAACAACATCTTGTAACCTGAAATCTACCGCTGTTTTTTGATTAGGAACCAATGCTTCAGGTTTTTCTCTCGAGTTTCTAAATCTTGCAGGCATGATTTCGCTTCTGACCATTTGATGATAATTTCCGTAGATAACACCGTCTTTTTTTTCTGTTGGTTTGAAATCTTCGGGATAAATGTCAATTAATTTTACTGCAAAATCAGCATCGGTAGAGGTTGAGGCAATATTTAATTTAGCTAAAATTTCTCCTGCGAACGTCAAATCTTCTTCCAAAATATCAGTCGTAAAAGTGACAACATCGGGTCTTCCAACTGCAAAACGTTGGTCTTCACTCATGTAATTTCGTGGTGTAAATCCATTAAATTCACGAATGTTAGCAGAACTTAACACAGGATTATTTGGGTCGCTATAATATTCAGTATCATTTTTTGATGGTGAATTTTTAAGAGTACTCTCTGCAAGATAAAAGCTAATTTTTTTTGCATCTTTCGGTGGATATTGCGCAAATGTTTTCCATTCTTTTTTGCCTGTGTCAAACATCACCGCTTCGGGAAGTCCTGCATCTTTTTTTGAATCTCCTTTTAAGTAATGATTAAAAAACGGAGCTTCTAAATTTCTTTGATAATACGTCGCAATACTGTCTCCAAAATAGATGTCGTTGTGAAAATGTTTTCCACTTTCTCTTCCCCAACCTCCATGAGAAAAAGGTCCCATCACAATCGTGTTTTTTGCTTTTGGACTTGTTTTTTCGATGGTTTTATAAATATTTAAAGGACCCGATAAATCTTCAGCGTCGTACCAACCTCCAACAGTCATCACAGCGTGATTGATGTTTTTTAGATGTGGTAGTAAACTTCTTTTTTGCCAGTATTCATCATAGTTTGGATGGTTCATAATTTCGGTCATGAAAAAATTGTTTTTGTAATATTTTTCATAACCATCTTTTAATGTTCCTAATTCTTGATAAAATTTAAGACCATCTTCCGAGGTTTGTTTCACAAAAGAATCCATGTACCAAGCTGACTTTTCAGGTTTTGTTTTCTGAACTCCAAAAACAGGGAATGTTCTGAAATACCCCATCATATATTTTCCGTTATGAAGAAAATCGTCATTCCAAAAATCAGAAATCGGAGCTTGTGGTGAAGAAGCAACCAAAGCAGGATGTTGTGCTAAAGCTCCTGCAATAGCATAAAATCCAGGATAAGAAGTTCCGTATTGACCAACTTTTCTGTTGTTGTTTTCTACATTTTTTAGAAGCCATTCAATAGTGTCGTAAGTGTCGGTACTTTCGTCGATGTCTTTTTTAGTTTTTCTTTCAACTTGAGGAGTCATATTGGTAAAAGTTCCTTCACTCATGTATCTTCCACGAACATCTTGATAGACAAAAATGTACTTTTCTTTTTGCAAAAATTTGTTTGGACCAAGTAGAGGTTTGTATTCTTTTTCACCATAAGGAGCAATACTGTAGCACGTTCTCTGCATGATGAAAGGATATTTTTTACTTTTAGAAATATCTTTCGGAGTGTAAATTGCTGTAAAAAGTTTTACACCATCACGCATGGTGATGTACACTTCCTTTTTGTCGTAATTATCCTTTGTAAAGGTATCTTTAGGAGGTTCTTGTTGGGCAAGTATTACTACTGAGATCAAAACCAAGAAAATCTGAATATACTTTTTCATTAAATTAATTTTGAACGAAAATAACTATTATTGTTGAGTTTTTGACCAGAAAGAAAAGGAAAGCATGGAATTATTCGAGAACATCATAGATCCTAAAGTTAATCTACTTCCGAAAGAAGGTACAGTAAATTACTACGGAAAAGTTTTTCCTAAAAGTACAGCAGATGATTTTTACCACTATCTTTTCAATAAAATTCCTTGGAACAAAGATGAAGCGCTCATCTTCGGAAAATTGATTGAAACCAAACGAAAAGTTGCTTGGTTTGGTGACGAAAATTTTGAATATACTTATTCAGGAAGAACAAAAAACGCTTTGAGTTGGACTCCCGAACTTTTGATTTTAAAACAAAAATGTGAAGCACTGACTAACGAAACCTACAATTCTTGTTTACTAAATCTTTATCACGATGGTTCAGAAGGAATGGCGTATCACAGCGACGGCGAAAAAGATCTGAAGAAAAACGGCGCTATTGCCTCTTTAACTTTTGGGGCAGAACGAAAATTTTCATTCAAACATAAAGTATCAAAAGAAAAAGTAGAACTTGTCTTAGAACACGGTAGCCTTTTGGTGATGAAAGATGAAACGCAGAGTTTTTGGCTTCATCGACTTCCTCCAACAACAAAGGTAAAAATGCCAAGAATTAATCTTACTTTTCGGAGTATAGTAAAAAAATAAAACTATGATTGTCATACCGTTTTTTTGATCAGTGCTGAAAAATTGCTATAGTTTTCGATAATTGGTATGATTTTTATTATTACATTTGAGTCTAACTTTTTTAATAATTTTTTAAAATTTAACTATGAAAAAAACAATTGCAATGGCAGCTTTAGCACTTGCCGTATCTTTTGGAGCAGTATCTTGCAAGAAGAAAATTTCTGATGCAGATCTTATGACCAAAGCAACTACAGTTGTAACAACTAATCCAACGGCTTCTGTTGAAGTTAAGGAAGGGGTAGCTCATTTGAGCGGAACATTTGCATCTGAAGCAGAGAGAGATGCAATGATTGCTGAACTTAAAAAGATCGAAGGTGTAAAAGATGTTATGGATATGACAACAGTTGCTGCACCTGAAGCAGCTCCAGTGGTTGAGAATTCGGTTGTTGATCCTGCAATCATGCAAAAAGTAAAAGATGCTGTTAAAGATTTCCCTTCTGTAAAAGTTGAAGAAGTAGGAGGAACTTTGACGCTTACAGGTGATGTATCTTCTGCTCAAGCGAGAAAAATCAAAGAATCAGTTGATGCTTTGAAGATTGGTAAGTATAATAATAATCTAGTTGTAAAATAATTGAAAATGAGCTTATTAACAGATAAATACGCAGGTGTGATAGCTGCCGCAGAGGCTGCTGGAGTTTCTAACCTACAAATTCAAGAGCAAGATGGGATACTTTATGTTTCTGGAAATGCTCATAATTCTTCTGCAAAAGATGCAGTTTGGAATGCACTTGGAGTAATTGACCCAAGCTTCACAGCTTCTGATGTTAATGTAGATATTCAGATTGCTGGTTTGGCTGCTGGAACTGCCTTGACAGTACAAACAGATCAAAGTAACCTTAACATTCGTCAAGAGCCTTCTACAGAAGGTGCGATCGTTGGAAAGGCAGCAAAAGGGGAAACTGTAACTTTAGTAGAGCAATCTTCTGATGATTGGTGGAAAATTAAAACTGCTGATGGGGAAGAAGGTTATGCTTATGCAAGATACTTAAGAGCCTAATATTAATAAAATTTAATATAGCGAAACCTCTGAATTTTCAGAGGTTTTTTTATGTATTTTCTTTGTTGAATGATCTAATTTCATATTTTTAAATGTATTAGAATATATCTATATAATTATTTAAAATTTACTATTATTAATTATTTTTTTGTTGCATTTTTTTTCTATTTTTGTATTAAATATTTAGCCGTGATTTATACTTTAATTAAAAGAAAAAAGTGGGTTGATGCAAGCTCCAATCGCGAGTTTGTTACATGGATGAGAAAATGTGATTTTCAATCATGGACTAGTAATCAATCTTTTATGGAGGGATATGCATATAGAAAGGGAATTTTTGAGAATATTGAACTAAGGACGGATAATGAGGATTTCTTTGTTGAAGATTTGGTATCTAATCATCTTCTCATAATAGAGCAAAAAGTACCTTTTATATTAAGATTATTTAAGAAAAGGAAGAATCCTAAATTTGGTTTTTTGTTTTGGTAAAAACTTCAATATGAGATCCTTCAGCTAACATAATTGAAATTGGTTTGGTAAGATTTAATATTCCAAAATCTTGACCGTAGATTTCTTCGAAATCCACATTAATTTCTGAAATTAATATTTGGTAGTTTTTCCATTTTGGATGTTTAACTTCGTACTCATAGGTTTTATCATCGGATTTGGTATAACCAAAGTAATGTTCGGAAATAAATTCAAAATCGCTTCCTTCGACCATTTCTAAGGGATTATTCTTTGCAATGACCTTTACAGAGTTCCAATTGTTTTTCTTCCAAGAATATTGAATTGATAACTTTTCAGCGTCTTGCAAAATTTCATGATTCATTGGTAAACACTCGTAATGTTCTTCATAGAAAGTGTTCGCAACAATGCTCAAAGCTCTTTTAGGAACAATTTCTTTGATAAAAACCACGCCTCTTTTCCAAACGCCATTCTCCAATTTTTTGACGTAAAATCTAAGATTCACTTCCTCAAAATCCTTATGAAACGGAACAGAAACACCCAATAATTTGGTATTTAAGAACATGAAACCAACCAAGCTTACCCAACATTTTTCTTGATAAAAATCGAGTTCAGTTCCTTTAGGAAGATATTTTTCTAAAATTTGAGGATCAATTTCGTAATTAACGAGGATTAGTTTTCGCCATTCGGCGGAGAGAAATTTCATTGTTTTGTGATTTAGTTAGATATGAGACACGAGATATGAGACACGAGATGTGAGATGCGTTTTTATTTCCATTCTATTTTATTTAGTTCGATGGCAGTTGGTTTCAAGGTCTGTTCGTTGGCAGTTTTAACATTCCAAACGAGGCCAAGAAAGTTTAATAGTTTAATAAATTGCCAACTTAAATCGAACTCGAACCAACGGATTCCAAATCTTGACGAGGATGGAAAAGCATGATGATTATTGTGGAAGCCTTCTCCAAAAGATATAATTCCCAAAATCCAATCGTTATAACCACTTTCATTAGCTCCAGAAATTACGTATTTTCGGTAACCATGGGTATGTGAAATATAACCAATAAACCAATGCATTAACAAATTAATGAAAATTCTCACTGGAAACAGAATCAAAAATTCTTGAAATCCCCAAAACTGTAATACTAATAGTGCAGGAGCAATGTTAAAAATGTACCAAGTTTTGTCTAAAAATTTAAGAAAGCGGTCTTGGTGGAATTCGACTGGGAAATCAAATTCAATCAATTCATTGTCTGTAACTCTGAAAGAATAGTGAAGATACCAAATGTAATCTTGCCACAAGCTGTGTTTGTACCCCAAATATGGATGACAAGATGGTTTGTTTTGCCAATAATCTCGGGTGTAATGCAATTTAATCCAAGTTAAAGGACTTCCCAAACCAGTAAAAACAAATAAAGTCAAAAGAACATTTCTAAAAGCAAGACTTGTGGAATATCCTTGATGAATAATTCCTCGAAGTAGCCCAACTGAATGACCAAGTGAAACCGTGAAAATACTTATAATAACTGAAATCAATACTGCTTTTTCGTTGATGTTTGAAAAACTTAAAAACAGACACAGAGAAAGATTAAGGTACAACCAAATGGTCTTTTGTGGGGAGAAATAGACTTGCTTTTTCATGATTTTTGTATTTAGAGATTTAGGAAATCGGACTTGTCTCGTTTATGATTCCACTTGAAGTGAATCAGCATCCAAATTTTCAGTAGTAGATTCTTCATTTTTCTCTGTATTTTTTCTTTTAGTTTCGTTCGATTTCTTTCTTCCTTTCATGAAAAGAAGCAAATTGAGAAGAAGCATCACACCAAGATAAATGGAGAATACCCCGATTTTTTCACTTAAGGTCACCACGAGATTTTCAACTGAAGGTATTTTATGAAATTCGACAATGAATAAGGCAAAACCAACATTAAGAAGATAGAAACCAATCTTGAAAAGCGAATTGGTAGCCATTGCTATTTCTAACTTTTGATGAAAAATATCCAACATAAAGATTTTAGCATTTCTGAAAAGAAGTTCAGATACGATAACAGTAAGCGCAATAACGGTTGGCAAATAGATTGCATAGGCGGTTAGGTTGTAAGTTGCATTCATAATTG
>NZ_JBYVEB010000062.1:0-20440 GCF_058117085.1 Chryseobacterium sp. CG10_8
TTATTTTTTGTTACTTTTTTTATTATCATTTCTGATAATGATAAAATTTATTGATTTTCAATTACTTGAAATAAGAGGAGAAAAGCTAAATTTGCTTCCATTTATTGTAATAATTTGTTCTACAATTACGATCATGATACTTTATGTTTTTGAAAAAAAAACACGATTTTTTTTCAATTTTTAATTTCATTTGGATTTTTTTAATTTTATCAATTTCCTTAAAGATATTATTTAAACCAAGTGATTTTGAAAAAATTGATTTTCTTTTTTCACAGCAAATACATGATTACGAGTATAAAATCTATAAAGATAAATTTAACTGGAAAATTGAAAGTTTTAAATATAAAAACAAAACAGTTCTTTACCCTCAAGCAGTTGAAATAAAAGAAAATGAGCGTAATGTTTATGAACTTTCAAAAAGTATTTTTCAAGATAAATTTTACTTAAAAGATGCAGAATAATAAGTGTGGAAAAAAAAATTAAAGACGAACTCTTTGAAGTAGCTCACCTATTCTATATTTATCAAAAAAATAATACTTCTTGAATAAAAATCTCAAATTTTTGGACATTGATCTTACATCCAATGTATTCAAAGTTTTCTGTATTCTTTTTTGTTGCCTTTATAGCGCACAATTGCATTCTCAAGAAAAAAAACAAACCTATTTCTTAGTTAAAGATATCGATTATGACGGCATAAATGATTCCACTTATTTGGATGTAGATAAAGCCACCATTGTTTGTAAGTTATCAAGCGAGAAATTCAGGAAAACTGAAAGTAAGCCAATTGAAATCCTTAACCCTAATTCGGGTGTCAGTGATTCCAAAAATGGTTTTACATTTCACAACGATTGGATGAGGGCGGGTTACGCAAATCAGTTTCGATATAATAAAAAGACAAAGAAAATACAGCTTATTGGTATTTCGTTGTACGAATTTGGAAATGTAGCACAAGATGGCGCAGGAAATTCTAGTGTCAACTTACTGACCGATGATTTTGTTGGAGACTGGTCTTTTTACGATTATTTAGCCAATAATGAAGACGGCGAACTTGTCAAGATTCCTAAGATAAAAGCTAAAATGGATTTGGGTACCGTTAATTTGGAAGATTTCAGCCAAGATATATACTTTGAATTTTGTGATCGAGGAAACGTTTACTTTCAAAAACACAAAAAAGAAATCGAAGCAAAAAGAAAAACAAATGCACAGAAAAAGACCTCAAAAAAGTGATTCTGCACAATGTTTGAATTTACAAACTATTATTTTCCTTAAATTCGTTTTACTACATTAGAAATAAACATTTCATCTAAAACTTATCAAAGCTCGCAACAAAAACACCAATGAAAAATATTGTCCCAATCATTTTACCATTAATTCTATTTCTTGGATGCAATAAGAGTAAAGACAAAGCATCACCAACTAATCCTGAACAAATTGGGCCCAAAGTCGTTGACAAGATCACCGTCGTTAATGAAGATGTTTTGGAACAACCTAAGAGTATACAAGATTTTATTCCTAAAGGTTTTCGGGTTTTTGAGAAAATTAGCGGAGATCTCAACAATGATGGTATCGACGATTGTGTCATCATGATTAAAGATACGGACAAAGCTAATTTCGTCATTGACGAACATCGTGGCGAACTAGATCGCAACAGAAGAGGGATTATTATTTTGTTCAAAGTTGGAAATGGATATCAATTAGCAACCAAAAATTACACTTGCTTTTCTTCCGAGAATGAAGAAGGTGGAGTCTATTACGCTCCAGAACTTAGCCTAGAAATCCTAAAAAACAAACTTTATGTTTATTACGCTCATGGACGATATGGATATTGGAGGTATACTTTCAGGCATGATAATTCCGATTTTAGTCTAATTGGCTTTGATTCTGCCGACCACAACGGAGGTCAAGTTGTTGCAGAGACGAGTATTAATTTTTTGACCGGTAAAAAACTTCACAAAGACAATATCAATCGTGACGATCCAGATGCTGATGAAGTGTTTGAAAACACATGGACCAAAGTCGATAATAAAAACTTATTAAAACTCTCTCAAATTAAGAATTTTGATGAGTTGGAATTCAGATTCTAATTTCTAAAGTGATGAAAAAACAAATTTTGATTCTCTCTCACCTTCTTGTATTATTTTTGGGACTTTTCTCATGCAAAAAAGATAAAGAAACAATATCTAATCAACAGCCAACCAGTAGAATCGACAGCAAAGAAAATGATTCATTAATTCAAAAAATTGATTCAAGTGGAGCAGGATATTTTGCAAAATCAAGCATCAATAATCACGCTCCTACTCGATTTCCAAACTTTGGGCAAAAAGCAGAGGATTTTATTCGTGATCCTGCGGTTTATGAAATTCAACTTGAAGCTAAAGGTGATCTCAATAATGATCATTTGGATGATTTGGTTGTTGTAATTAGGAACAAGACTAACAAACTTGCTGAGAGGACACTCCTTGTCTTGCTCAAAAATAAAGATGGGTACTATCATCTTGATAAAATCTCCAACAAAGTAATACCGATTGAATATAATCAAGCAGATCATAAAATGTATGGAACAGAAGATATAAGTATCAATAATGGTGTACTTAGCATTAACTTGTATGATATTGGACCAAATGGAAATTTGGAAAGTAATTTTCGATATTTCCGAGATGAACTTTTGTTGACATATATCGAAACGTACAATATGGGAGCTGGAAGTCATTTGGCGCTTTATTATGATATTACAAAAGCTATTTTGACTGTCGACGAAATCAATACAATGGAGGAAGAAATGCCAACGAAAACTTCAAAATATAACCTCAAAAAAGTAAAATACCGTATTGAAGAAGCTTCACCCGATGATATCATGAGTAGAGCTTATAATCAAACAAGTGGAGAATAACTTCATGTTTATTCTGGCAACTAATAACCATTATATTAAAAATTATGAACAGAGAAATTAAAGGCCTTTTTTACAGTGTTTTCATAGCTTCTATTGCTCTTGTTTTAGGATATTTTGCATTGGGTCATTGCTCAAATTTTATAGGATGGAATGGATACGAGAAATGGAAACATCGCGTTAGGACGGACAGTATAAGTGAATCAAAAAAAAGACTGGTATTTGTTAAAACTCTCCAATACAAGATCATAGATGCTCAAAATTTGAAAAACTTTCATTTCACCCCATATATCGAAAAAGGATTTCGATTTGGAAGGCATTCTAAGAATGAAACTATTCTAGATACATTCACCAAATATCCATACAATTTGAGCTATGAACAAAACAAAAAAGATTCCGTCACATTACATATTATAAATTATGAAAAACTGGATAGCTGTGATGCTGTTTGGGGTTATCTGAAATCCGCGCAATTGAAAGATACAATCATAATAGAAATTGATGGTTCGAAAAACAGTAAAGGAGAAGAACTAAAAGGCATCATTAAAGTATGGTAAATTTCACTTTTTCTGATTGAGATTCAAACCTTTGAACAAAAATCAAGAAACAACGTTTCCAACTTTTTGAATTAAAGAAAGTTGTCAAATAAAAGTGTACTTTTGCTAACGATAACATATTTAAAATATCAAATCATTTTGGTTTCTTTTTGTTTCAAAAATATTTCACTGATTGAGTGAAATTTAATAATGTATAAAAATCAACACGATGAAAAAATTAGCTTTACTTTTCGTTTTACTTATAGGGACAACTACAGTCTTCTCACAATTAAAATATTCCTTAAAAGCGGAAGCTGGTTTTCTTAATTATGGACACAATACCGTTACTGTTGATCCAGGTCCCAATTGGAAAGGGTACTATCTTGATGGTGAAAGTGGTTTTGATATCAATGTAACTAATGGCGTTAAATACAAAAATATGCTTTTTGGTGGAATTGGTGTGGGTTACTCCAATTTTGAAGGAATGAGTGGTTTCTCCGCATTTGCAGATGTCGAATATATACCGCTCCAATCCAAACTTAGTCCTTTGCTCAACACCAAAATCGGTTACAATCACCTTTGGAATCAATACGAAAATGGGACTGGAACTGCTTTATTTGAATTAGGATTAGGTGTCAATTACAGATTAACTGACAAAATGGATATTTATCTAAAATCTGGTTTTAATATGATGCAACAATCCTTTTTGATACCTATCAGACTGGGAGTTAGATTTTAAATTAAACCACATTTTAAGAATGAAATATCTTCTAAACCATCTAGAATCTGAGAGATTATATTTTCGTAAGCTGGAGCAAAATGATTTTGAGACTTGGCTAGCTCTGTTTGAAGACGAAGAAACGGCTTTTCTTTTAGGGATGCAAGATTACAAAACACCTCACGAAAGATGCGAAAAATGGTTTGAGTGGACTTTCCATCGATATGGCCATGATTTGGGAGGTCAAAATGTATTAATTAGCAAAGACACCGGTTTGTTGATTGGTCAATGTGGACTTTTGGTAAGAGAAATTAATGGAATTTCCGAACTAGAAGTCGCTTACTCCATCTTACCACAATATCGTAGACAGAGTTACGATGTGGAAACAGCCCAAAAATGTAGAGATTTCGCGTTTGAAAATAATTTTCACCATAGACTTGTTTCCATCATTGTACCCGAAAACGAAAATTCAAAAAAAGTAGCAAGCAAAAACGGAATGCAATTCTCCCAAACGATTAACTTTAACAACAAACTAATGGACTTATATGCGATTACCAGGGAAGAATGGCTACAAAATAGAAAATCAAAAATCGACTGACCATTCAGAAAAATTAATCTTCTAAATTAAATTTGAAAATTTCGTGAAGCTTCAATAAATTAGGATTTCGTTTCGCCATTTTTTCAAAAATATTTCTCTTCGTGACGACTTCAATTTTCATGTTTTTGACATCCTTTTTGTAGTCAAATTTAACGGTAAAATTGTTGACTTTATGTTTGAAACGATTATAAAAATCGTGAGCCACTTTCTCAAACTCACTGAGTGAAGAATCCGAAGGATAAATAATTCTAACCAAATCCTCATCTACCTTTTCAAAGCGAAAGCTATGGATAATGTTATGAACAAAGGCGTCTTTTAATTTAATTTGATGAAGAAAGGCATTCCATTCTCTTTCTAAATCAGTCTGGGTAAAATGTTGTTTGGGTAAATTTTCGGAATCATCAATGAGGTCATCCTGAGTATCATCTGACTCTTTTTTAGCTTCTAAAGTGTTGAAAATACTGTATTTCGAAACATGATTAGCTTGCCCTATCGGTTTGGTCGTTTTCCTAATAGGTTCAACCTTTTTGATATCAATGTCGGGAAACGAAGGTGCTTCTACAACGGGTTCTTTCTTAACAATCTCAATGGGTTCCTGATGATGAACTGGAGATAGAATTAGGAACTTTTTTTTTTTAAAGTTTGCTGATCTGCAGTCAAACTCGCTAACTGCATTAAGGCAATTTCTACTGTTAGTCTCGGATTTTTAGAAGCTTTATAATTGATATCTGCATGATTACAAATTTCGATGGCATCGATTAAATTTTGTGGAGACCATTTTTTACTTTGTAGAGCATACTTTTGTTTGGTCGCCTCACCTACTTCGATAAGATTGAGCGTCGCTGTATTTTGAGCCATCATAAGGTCTCTAAAATGGCTTCCCATTCCACCAATAAAAATATGTCCATCAAATCCTTTTTTAACCAATTCGTCAAAGGCAGAAAGAATTTCTGGAATTTTGTTTTCGTGAGCAAGATCGGCAATATTCAGATATTGATCGTAGTCCAAGACATTGAGAACTTCCGCAGCTTTACTCAAAGTAATATTTTTCTGCGTAAAAGTTGCCAATCTATCAAGAATCGACAGTGCATCTCTAAGAGCTCCATCCGCTTTTTGAGCTACAAGGTACAAAGCATCTTCCTCGTACTGGATACCTTCTTTATCTGCGACGGATTTTAAGTGCTGCTGAATGTCATCTATCGTAATTCTCTTGAAATCATATATTTGACAACGAGAAAGAATTGTAGGAATAATCTTATGTTTCTCTGTTGTAGCCAAAATAAAAATCCCATGAGCAGGTGGTTCTTCCAGCGTCTTCAAGAATGCATTGAAAGCTGCTTGTGAAAGCATATGCACCTCGTCGATGATATAGATTTTGTACTTTCCAACTTGCGGCGCATATCTTACTTGATCAATAAGACCTCTAATATCATCCACAGAGTTGTTAGATGCTGCATCTAACTCATGGATATTGTAAGAAAATCCATCTTCAGATGTTGAGCCGTCTTTCTCATTAATTTTTCTTGCAAGAATTCTAGCACAAGTAGTTTTCCCCACTCCTCTTGGACCGCAAAAAAGCAATGCTTGAGCTAACTGATTTTCCTCAATAGCATGTTCCAAAGTATCTGTAATGTGAGATTGCCCAACAACTTCCTCAAATTCTTGAGGACGATATTTTCTCGCAGATACTATGAAATTTTCCATGTGTCAAAAATAGGGAATTTATTTTCAAATCAAAAGAAGGATGGCTAAATAAAAAGTATTTTTCAAGTGATTCTGAAGTAAAATCTACAAGATCAGGCAAAAATTTTCTCAGCGTTCTCAGATGTAATTCTATCAATCTCCGAAAAATCTTTACCATAAATATCAACCAGCTTTCCTGCAACCAAATCAAGGTAAGAGCTTTCATTACGCTTACCGCGATGTGGAACAGGCGCCAGATAAGGCGAATCGGTTTCTAGAACGATTTTATCTAGCGGAACTTCATGCAAAAATTGATCAATTTTACCATTCTTGAAAGTAACCACCCCACCAATTCCTAAAATAAAATTGAGATCAATCGCGCGCTTCGCTTGGTCTAAATCTCCAGAAAAGCAATGAAAAATCCCTCTCAATTTTGGATGCCGCTTACGCTCCAAAACTTCAAAAACTTGATCAAAGCTCTCACGTGTATGGATAACAATAGGAAGATCCATCTCTATCGCCCAATCGATTTGCTGTTCAAAAGCTTTAATCTGAATATCTAATGTAGTTTTGTCCCAATACAAGTCAATTCCAATTTCTCCAATAGCACAAAACTTTCTTTCGGATAAATAACTTTTAACAATATCTAGTTCCTTCTCCCAAGTTTTTGGCTGTACAGAACACGGATGTAGTCCCATCATCGCAAACATTTGGTCAGGATAAGAAGCTTCCAAAGCAAGCATATTTTCGTGAGATTCTGAGTCAACCGCAGGTAGATAAAACTTAGCAACTCCCTTATCCAAAGCTCTTTGTACGGCTTCTCCTCTATCTTCATCAAATTGCTCCGAATACAAATGGGTATGAGTATCAATCATTATTATTTGATTACAATTTATTAATCACAAAAAATCTTGTGTCTTACTTTCCTTTGTTGCTCCGCGATACGGTCGTCTAGCTTAGCCAAAAACTCTTGGTGTTTTTGATGATTTTCATCTAGTGGACGGTGTTGCAGCGCTTGATTAATTTTAAAATTTTCCTCTATAAAATCCATCACTTCATCTGAAAAATAAGCATCTGCAAATTTTTCAAAAATATAATTAATGGCTTGAGAATTAGGGTGAATCATATCTTCCTTGTAGAAACGGTAATCTCGCAAATCATCCATCATAATCTCATAAACCGGCAAATAGTGGCAGTTTTCGTAATTAGAAATAGTTTCATGAATAGCGGTGATCAACTTGGACTTACTCAAGGTGTTTTCGGAAAAACCATCTTTGGTATGACGAACTGGTGAAACTGTGAACAAAATTTGGACGTCATCTTTACAAATATCGATAAGATTTCTGATGGTCTGGTCAATGGCTTGAGTCAGTTCAGTTTGTGTAAGTAGTCTCTTTTCAAAAAATTTTCCAGGAATTTTTCGACAATTGGCTACCAATTTCTTTTGTGGTAAAAACTCATAAACAAAGGCAGTTCCATAAGTGACAATCACCCACTTCGAACTTTGCAAGAAAAGATTGCCTTCCTCAATTTTAGGATTAATTTTTTCCAAAGCCAAATGCACATAATCTGCATCGAATTGCGAATGGTGATCCAAAGAAATAATCTGATCCTGATAAGAAATTAAATCTGCTTCTTCATAAGGATGTGCATCATGAAGACGCTTTACTGCTACATTAATCGAATGTGGATTAAAAATGGTACCGAAAGGATTATTGTATGTCATCATCTGCCCTTTCTTCAATAAGTCCGATATCTCTGTCGAAAAACAAGAACCTATAGAAAACACTTGGTCTTCTAGTTTCATTTTCGATTCAGAATTCGGGATTTCTACTTCTGTACGGAATTTCATGTATATCAAAAAGCTGAAAGCAAAACGCTGCTTTCAATAATTTATAAAAGTTAAAACTAAAAAAATTAAGAATCTCTTCTTAGCAAGTAATTAGCAAGCTCGATGAATGGCTTTTTCTTATGGTCAGGAACGTTAATTTTCTTCAAATATTCCTGTCCTATTTCATTGTGTTTCTGAACCAATCGAAGCGTCTTCTCATCCACCTTTGTTCTACGGAATATCTTCTCTACACCATAGATTTTATCAACATTGTCAGTCTTCTTAGAATACCAAAAATCCAATTCTTTACGTTCTTCTTCAGTTGCGTTTTCACGAGCTAGAAGATAAAGCACTGTTTTTTTGTTTTCAAAAATATCTCCGGCGTGTTTCTTACCAAAGTTTTTTTGTTCTCCGAAAACGTCCAAATAATCATCCATAATCTGGAAAGCAATACCAATATGTTTCCCGAAATTAAAGATATGCTTTGCATCCTGAGGATTAGCACCAGCGATCAAAGCTCCAATTTCAAATGAACTTGCACTCAAAACTCCTGTTTTGTAAGTATTCATTCGGATATACTCATCGTAAGTTACATTCTCCTGAGTTTCGAAGTTCATATCATATTGCTGTCCTTCACAAAGTAAAATTCCTGTATGAGTAAAGACTCTGATACAAGCTTTGAACAACTCCGGCTCCAAATCTTCGAAAAACTTATAAGCTTTCAACAAAAGTCCGTCTCCTGACAAAATCCCAGTTGGCAAACCATACATTGTATGTACTGTTGGAACATTACGACGAAGAGGTGCTTCATCCATGATATCATCATGAATCAAGGTAAAATTATGGAAAAACTCAATAGCTAAAGAAGGTTTCACCGCCTTTGAAATTTCGCCACCAAAAAGGTCACAAGCCATCAAAACCATAATGGGTCTCAATCTTTTTCCTCTATGAGAAATGATGTAATTCATCGGTTCATAAAGTTCTCTCGGCTTATCCTTGAAAGTATACTTTTCAATCGCGTTACTAATAATTTCTTGATATTGGTCTAAAAAATCCATAAGTCTTGTTTCACGCAAAAATACAATTTTAAAGCTAAAAAAACTACCTGCAAATGCAGATAGTTTCTTTATTGTAATATTTTGATTCTATTTAAAAGTACTGAACTAAGAGGTAAATTAAGCCTGCAATAATTGCACTAATTGGGATTGTAAGAATCCATGCCCAAAGCAGGTTAATGGTTACTCCCCATCTTACAGCAGAAAGTCTTTTTGTTGCTCCTACACCGATGATAGATCCAGTAATCGTATGCGTCGTAGAAACAGGAATACCCATTTGCTCAGTCACGAAAAGCGTTGTTGCTCCCGCCGTTTCTGCACAAACACCTTCCAATGGAGAAACTTTTGTAATCTTAGTTCCCATGGTTTTGATGATCTTCCATCCTCCACTTAACGTTCCTAATGCTATTGCAATATAACACGAAAGCGGAACCCAATCTGGCATTTGTTTGATATCTGTAATCTGTCCTGCACTCACCAAAGCAGCAGCAATAATACCCATTACTTTCTGTGCATCGTTTCCACCGTGTCCAATGGAGAATGCTGCGGAAGAAACCAATTGTAATCTCTTAAGAGAATTAGCAGTCTTCACTGCACTTCCGTCTTTTCTGAAGTGATTATACATGAAGGCAATAATGAAAAGTGTCAAAATCCCGATAAGTGAAAATCTTAAAATTTTATTATCTCCTTTCTCCAATTCTTTTCCTAAATCGCTTTTAACATCAACCTTAACTGCTTTTTGTAAATCAGCAAGACTTTTGTTTCCTGCATAACCACTTTTCTGAAGTTCTGCATAGATATCCGAAGTAACCTTGTCAAATCCTTCTTCAGGGATTCTTTTGGTCATTGGCTTCACGACATCATCATAAAAAGCTTTGTCTTTCTTGTAAGTCGGTTCGTAAGACGGATCAATTTCTGCCTTTCCAGCCTTCTTATCCATTTCTAAGAATACACCTAACTTATCCGCAACTCTCGAACACATGATCGGGTTGTAATCAACCGCTGTCATCATCTTGTCAAGTACAGCCGTTTTTCCTTTGTCTTCAAACTGAATAGCAATAGGCTTAAGTTTATCAACTGAAGCTTTAGATGCCTCCAACTTTTTAGTCTGATCTTGAAGTTTTTCTTCATGTTGAGCGATATCACCAGCTAATTTCGGATCATTATGCTTTTTCAAAGCTTCGATCTCCAGCGTTAGCTTAGAAACTTCGTGACCATATTTGTCAACTTTAAAGTACTTTGAGATATTCTCAGTAATCTTGTTTTGTTCAAATCTTTTGAATCCAAACCAAATTCCGAAACACGCCAAAACCAACCACATGGTTTTTACCCATATATTTTTGTGAATGGTAATGAAAGTAAATATCATCGATATCACCATCCCAATCAAAGGAGCAAGGAAAATAAACAAAATAATTTGCCAAACTTTCCCACTATCAATAATATTAGATAATGCAGGAATATCACTTCCCTTCTGATATGCAGTTAATACAGCATGGGTAATTGCCGATCCTGCAAAACCACCAATCAAGGTATGAGAAGATGAAGATGGAATCCCGTACCACCAAGTCAAAAGGTTCCAAATAATAGCAGCTATAAGCCCTGCCAAAATTACGTGAAGCGTAATATATTCTTTGAAAACCGTTTTTCCGATGGTATTGGCTACTGCATGATCTTTAAAAATAAGAAAAGCGACAAAGTTAAAGAACGCCGCCCAAACTACTGCTTGGAAAGGCGTTAGTACCTTAGTAGAAACGATGGTAGCAATAGAATTGGCTGCATCGTGAAAACCATTGATATAGTCAAAGATAAAAGCTAAAGTAATAATAGCTATCAATAAAATAGGAAAATCCATTCCGATAAAAAATTAAGGTTAAAGGAAAAAGATTAAGCGTATTTAATCATGATTGTCTCAATAATATTGGCTACATCCTCCGCTTTATCGGTAACTTCTTCAAGGTAATCAAGAACTGATTTTGCCTTTAAGATATTCACAGCATCATTAGTTTCAAAAAGCTGAACCAATGATTTTGTCAAGATATCGTCTGCGATATTTTCAATACTATTGATTTTGATACATGATTCTTTCACTTCATCCATATTCTTAAAACCTTTTAGGTTTTTTACGGCGTTGTGAATCTCATGACACTGTTTGTTAATCAATAACGAAAGGTCAGCATATTCCTTCATGTTGGGTGCCTTGTACATAAAGATATTCTTAGAAGAAGCGTAGATGTAATCTGCGATATCATCCAAACTTGCAGCTAAAGCATGAATATCTTCTCTGTCAAAAGGCGTAATGAAATTTTTTCCAAGCTCTACAAAAACCTGATGCGTCAGGTTATCCATCTGATGCTCGTAATCACTTATTCTCTTGTGGAACGCATCATCATTAGTATCAAACTCAAGAATCCCTTTATGGAACTCATCCGACATCTTCATTAGCTTGTCAGTAATTTGCTCAAACAGCGAAAAAAACACTTTGTCTTTTGGCTGGAAAAAACTAAAAATATTACCTATTTTCATTATAAACTCGATTTTTTCAGTGTGCAAATATCTTCAAAATGATAAAATCTATCATATTAAATTTTGTTCACATTAAAATTGAAAACTGAATATATACCCCTATTTCATTATTAATTAGCAACTTCAGCTCGCATCTCTTTTCCTTTGAATTTCATCTGACCAAGATTTCCAAGGATATCTTTCTGGTAGTTTTTATCAATTTCGAAGAAGCTGAATTTATCCAATATCTCTATATCACCGATATCCGGACGTTTTTTGGCCTTATTTGTAGCTTTATTGACGATATCTAACATATCGACTTTTTTCAGTCCATCTCTTTTCCCAAGATTGAAAAAGAAACGCACCATGTTTTCATTTTTTCCTCGTTTTTTTCCTCCTCTTCCTCTATCACGATCTCTTCCACCATCTCTATCTCCGCCTCTATCACGATCTCCACGACCACGGTCGCGATCTCCTCTTCTTCCTTCTCTTCGGCTGTAAGGCAAATCATCTTCTCTGGTCAAATTCTCCTTGTGAAGGTCTTTTGCACCTTGATAATATAATGCCATTTCCTTCAATTGGAATTGCAATAATTGATGTACCAATTGCTCTTTGGTAAAAGCTGATAAATCTGGAATCAAAGAATCATCAAATTCAAAGAAATCTTCGTGTGTCGTGAACAAGTTTTCGAATACTCCACCTACTTGAGCTTTGATAATCTCCTCTCCTGTTGGAACTTGTTTTTCAACAATTTCGATTTTGGTTGAAGATTTAATTTGCTTCAGTTTTCTTGTTTCTTCTGGCTTAATTAGCGCCATAGAAATACCGTCCTTTCCTGCTCTACCCGTTCTTCCACTTCTATGTACAAAAACTTCTGGATCATCAGGAAGTGAGTAATGGATAACGTGCGTCAAAGAGTCCACATCAAGACCTCTTGCAGCAACATCCGTTGCCACCAAAATATCCAAATTTTTCAAACGGAATTTCTTCATTACCGTATCTCTTTGTGCCTGAGACAAATCACCATGAAGCGAATCTGCTGCGTAACCATTCTGCATCAAGAAATCAGCAACTTCTTGAGTCTCCATTCTGGTTCGACAAAAAATGATAGAATACAAATTAGGATTACCGTCGATAAGGCGCTTCAAAGCCTCTTTTTTTCTACGATAATGCACAACATAATATTCGTGTGCGATGTTTTTCTTAACCTCGTTAACCGACCCAACAGAGATTTTGTGAGGTTTGGTCAAATAATTTTTGGAAATTCTTTCAACTTCCTTGTTCATCGTTGCAGAAAACAAGAACGTCTGTTTTGTTTCTGGCGTTTCGCTCAAAATAGTTTCCAAATCATCTTTGAAACCCATTGAAAGCATTTCATCAGCCTCATCAAGAATTAACCATTGAATTTCAGAAAAGTCCAAAGCTTTTCTTCCGATCAAATCGATTACCCTTCCAGGAGTTCCCACAATGATTTGTGGCTTTTCTCTAAGACTTCTGATTTGGTCAGTAATACTGCTTCCTCCATAGACCGCTGTGGTCTTCACATTAGGAAGATATTTAGTGTAATTTTTGATGTCTTTTGTAATTTGTAAAGCCAATTCTCTTGTTGGAGACAATACCAACATCTGAATTTTTCGGCTTTTGTCATCCAGCATATCCAAAATTGGAAGTGAGAATGCAGCGGTCTTACCTGTCCCCGTTGAAGCCAAAGCAATTAAGTCGCGATCGTCTGACTGGATAAAGGGAATAGTAAGTTTTTGAATTTCTGTGGGTTCTGTAAACCCAAGTTCACCAATTGCCTTGAGAATCTCAGGACTTAAATTGGATTCGGTGAATAATTTCATTAAAGATTTTAAATTTTTGCAAAGATAGTCTTTTTTAACAGAAGAAGGAATTATAGCCTACAAGTCATCGCTTAGCAACAGGAATGAAGTCGCTACATTACTTAAAATTTTTAACTTTACCCAAAATTATCCTCATGAACACAATTGATAAATCGACTTTGGATTTTCTGAAAAAATTAATGAAAAACAATGATAGAGAATGGTTTAACGAAAATAAAAACCTCTATACAGCAGCACATCAAAATGTCATTAACTTTGTAGAAGACCTTATTTCCGAAATTGGCGACTTCGATGAAGAGATTGCCAAGATTGATGCCAAAAAATCAATGTTCCGAATCTATCGAGACACCCGCTTTTCCAAAAACAAAGAACCTTACAAGACTAATTTCGGTGCCAACATGGGGATCGGAAAAGGCAACAAAATAGCAGGATACTATCTCCATATAGAACCGGGCGGTTCTTTCTTAGCAGGTGGAATCTACCAACCAGACGCACCAATTTTAAAAGAAATCCGAAAAGAAATTTCTATGAACTTTGATGATTTCTCCAAAATCGTAACCGCAAAAGACTTTGTTAAAAATTTCAAAGAATTAAGCCAGGACAGCAAGCTTTCTCGAGTACCTCAAGGATTTGAAAAAGAAAATCCTGCAGCTGAATTTCTAAAACTCAAAAACTATGTGGTCATTCGTCGAATTAGCGATGAAGATGTTCTTGACAAAAATGCTGTAAAGAATTTTGCTAAAATTTTTCAGGCCATAAAACCACTTAACGACTTTTTGGAGGCGCCTTTTAGGTAATTTTTGTACTTTCACCGCCTTTATGCAACATACACAACAACCTTCTGCCCTCTTTTACAAACTTACTGCACTTTGGGCGGTGAGTGAAAGTGGTTTGGGCGGCATCCTTCATGCTTTCAAATTGCCTTTTAGTGGAGTGATTTTAGGGAGTTTTGCTGTCATCATTGCCACATTTATCGCCTCTCAGTCGACTCAAAAGTTTCGAGAGGTAATACAAGCGACAATTTTGGTACTTTTAATCAAAGCTATTGCGAGCCCACATTCTCCAATAACAGCTTATATTGCCGTTTCCTTTCAGGGAATCTTAGGGGCAATCTTGTATTCTATTTTTGGAGTAATTCGATTAGTAGCCATCATCTATGGAGCGATAGCCCTCTTGGAATCGGGATTCCAAAAGATAATTACGCTGACTTTAATATTTGGAAAAAATATTTGGGAAGCCTTTCAAGAGTTTTTTGTTTCAATTTCCAAAGAGTTAAGGTTGGAGAACCTCAGTCTGTTGCCCATCATTTTGTTAAGTGGTTACTTTTTCATTTATCTATTAGCTGGAATGATCGCTGGAAATTTTGCCATAAAACTTCCTCAAAGAATTGAAAATGAAGCAGAAATTCTTAAAAATTTAAAATTCAATAACTCCAATACCATCCCTTCTTTCGCAAAGAAGAAAAAGAAAAATAGATGGATTCCTCTGATCGTTATGTTGATTTTCACGGTTTCAGTTTTCGTTTTATCTGGTTCCATGGATCAGGCAATATATTCAGTTTTAAGAACTTTGGGCGCTGTAATATTGCTTTTTTATGTACTTCCACCTCTATTCCAAATTATTCTTAAAAAATGGAAGTCCAAAGAAGAATCCAAAAACCGACAAATGCTGGAAGAAGTTAATGTGTATTTACCCAAATTTAGAGAAAACGCATTTACAGCATACGAAATAGTAAAAAATCAAAAGGGATTTGTAAGGAAAATTCAAAAATTTGTCTTAATTTGGATGACAATATCTTTAACTGATCAAGAATCATGAGCCAGCTGTATATTTTCTCCGACAAAATTGGAGTGGGAAAGACCACTACCCTACTTAATTGGGCTAAAAGTCAACGAGACATTGGAGGCTTTTTATCTCCTCAGATCTCTGGAAAACGATATTTCCTTAACCTCGAAAATGGTCAAATTAGAGGTATGGAAAGCGAAACAGGAACTGTAAAAATTGGAAAATTTTCTTTTGACGAAAATATCTTCAAATGGGCGCGTTATGAATTGATGCAGCACTTCACTTCGGATAAAAAGGGAATTGTCGTTGACGAAATAGGACCTCTCGAAATCCAAAAGGACGATGGTTTCCATTACATTATTTTGGAAATTTTAAAAGACCGATCGCAGGAAAGACCAGATGTGGTCTTTGTTGTAAGAGATTTCATGGTGGATGATTTCATAGCGAAATACGGATTAACAGATGTTACCATAATTCCGAAAGGTTTTTTTAAACAACAGGTACTTAAACATTGTAACGGTGTAGTCCTATGTGGTGGAGAAAGTTCTAGAATGCAGTCTGATAAAGCTTTATTAAAATTTTCCGAAATCGAACAATGGAAAAAAGTTCAAAATATTTTGAAACCGTTTTGCGATAAAGTTTTTGTTTCGATTAATGAAAATCAATCTCAAAACTGGGCGAAAAACGAGAGCGCAGAATTTGTCACCGATGATCCCAATCTCGAAAATATTGGTCCTCTCAACGGAATCTATCAAGCCGCCAAAAACAATCCCATCCAAAGTCTAATGATTTCTGGTGTTGACTATCCGTTGATAAAAACCGAACATTTTGTCTTGCTTAACAACGAAAGAGAAACAGCTTTTGACGGCGTCTTCTTTTCCAAGGATGGTGTGACAGAACCTTTGATTGGAATTTTAGAATCTAATGTTTTTCCAAAATTATATGACTTTGTGGAAAACGGAGGCAAGTCGTTCCGACGATTTTTAGAAGAAATAAACATTAAAACTATTACTTTAGATAACAGCGATTTTTTATTAAATATTAATACGTTAGAGGAATTTAATCAATTTCAAAATAATCATTAAATCTTCCTCATAATTCAGATTTTTTCTTTTAGATATTAGGCTCCATGAAACATATGATTGAAGAATTTTCCATTCAAAAAATGATTAACCAAGGCGAAAAAATGGAATCTCATTTGGACGTTTTGGCGGTGGAAGAACCTTTGGAAATATCGATAAAAAAAGATACAACTTCTGGATTAATTCCGATTTCTGTAACGATGCGTACACCGGGAAATGACGAAGAATTAGCCATCGGATTTCTATTTACGGAAGGAATTTTGAAATCAAAAAAAAATCTTGACAGCAAAGTGTCCACTCAAGTTGAGGAAAACAAAATCATTATTAGATTTCAACCCAATTTTGATATCAATTTAGATAGTCTTCAAAGGAACTTTTACACAACAAGTAGTTGCGGAATCTGTGGTAAAGCCAGTATTGAAGCTGTCAAACAAGCTTGTCCAACAAATCGTGATGTTGATGATTTTCAAGTTCATTGGAAAACTATTTCGGAGCTTCCAGAAAAATTACGTGCTAGTCAAAAAACATTTGACAAAACCGGAGGAATCCATGCCTCTGCCCTATTTGATGCGACAGGAAATCTACTGACCATTCGAGAAGATGTTGGGAGACATAACGCTCTGGACAAACTTATTGGCGCTCAATTTCTCGATGACAATGAGGAAAACTTTAGTTTAAATAAAAAAATCTTGCTTCTAAGTGGAAGAGCCAGCTTCGAGTTAATTCAGAAAGCATCAATGGCAGGAATCAAGATCGTTTGCGCTATCGGTGCGCCAAGTTCTTTGGCCGTGAAAACTGCGAAAGAATTTGGAATCACTCTGATTGGTTTTTTGAAAAATGGAAATGGCAACGTATATTCGTCTCCAGAAAGAATTGCTGTATAATTAAAGTATTTTTCAACACTTAAACTTTTTTAAATTTAATTAAATTCATGAAAATCAGAATAAAAGGCAATAGCATCCGATTAAGACTCACCAAAACAGATGTTAGAAACCTAAAGGAATATGGAATCGTTGAAGAAAAAACCGTTCTAAACGGTCAACAAATTTTCAAATACGAATTGGTGAAATCCTCAGAAAAAAGTGAAATTTCAGCACAATTTGTTGAAGGTAAAATAAGTGTATTTCTGCCGACAAAAGAATCCGATATCCTAACCGAATCAGATGAAATCACTGTAAAAGCTGAGCAAAACAATGGTGAACAAGGGAATCTTTTCCTTTTGATTGAAAAGGATTTGCAATGTTTGGATTCTACTTTTGAAGACCAGTCAGACATGTATGAAAATCATAAAACACACTGCTAAAATGGTGGTGTTGGTTACCAACCGCCACCGCCTCCGCCGCCACCTCCGCCGCCAGAGAAACCTCCGCCACCAGAACCACTTCCAGAAGATGAAGGAGCTGTAGACGCTGATTGAATGGAGCTCGAAAGATTACTATTCAAGGTACTTCCAAAGCTAGAAACATTGAAACTATTTCCAAAATACCAAGTGTGATGATAGTCCATCGCCGCTGTTCTCAACATTTCGGCAAACTTTTCTCCCCAGATTTTGTCCACTCCCATTACAATAGCGAATGGAAGTATCTTTTCGAATAAATCAGGTGACATTTGAGGAGGATTATGAAACTTAAGTTGCTCTGCCTCCGCTGCACCCACATACATTTTGAAGCCCTCAATTAAGGATTGTGTCTCTAACTTTTCTTCAGAGGGTCTCTTTATCAAATAGGCATAAATCGCAAATGCCGTAAACGAAAGCACTAGAAAAGCATAACAAATATTGTAATTGGGGTCAGCTGAATAGTCAAAACTTAAAATAATCCCTTGTCCCATTATATAGAGAATTCCTACAGGAAGTAGCCAAATAAACCTCCAGGAAACCGAAAATTCTTTGACAAGAAAGGTGAAAAACAAAAATACAACAGCCAGGATTACATACAAAAAGAAACCAATAACTAGCTTCGTTGGATCAAAGTTCATTTTTAAACTTAGATAAAGTCCAAGACCATAAATCAATGTTATTACCAAAGCTGGAATCCACAATTTCGATCGATTATTGCCTTTGTTCAGCAAAGAATCATGCTGATATTTGAGGCTTACCTTATAATCGTCCACCATTGATTTTACCTTGGAATTATATTTCTGTTTGATTTCGAAAGAATCTTTGGAGCTAAACAAATTATTGAAGAGCTCTTTCTCTTCAATGGGAAGGCTTCCATCGGCATTCTTTAATTTAGTTAAGGTGAAAACTCGCGAAGAGAAAAGTCCCAAAAGCTGAGACTCTTCACTTTCTGTGATTTTCAGATACCCCTTAATCGCCAAATTCACAATAGATGCGGTAATGAGTCTATTGCTGAAACTTCCTTTCTGAAGATATCCCAAAGAAGCTGGGGAAAGATTTTGAGGTACATTAAACTGTGGATAGACTGTTGGCTTTTGAGGGTCAACACCATGCAAAGACCATGTTTTATAATAATATCCCATCAAACCAAGGAATACTAAAATCGAAGCAATCAAAATTCCGTACTTTTCAAAAAATCCAGGAGGCGGTGGCGCCGCAATAACTCCTTTTTTGAATCCAATAGCAATCGTCAACCCTTCTTCTGAACCCAAATTTTGAGCTTGCCAACTCATTCGATTAGCTGATAACTTTTCTGAAGTGCAATTTTGCGCAGTTGAACCATAAGAACCTGTATAACAAGAGTTCTGAACAATTTCTGTTCCTGCTGGTAAAGTCACAGAAGCTGAAATCTGTTCTACTGGAAAATTCCACTGAATTCCATTGACATTCCAATACAACTCGTCATAATCATCAAAAAAACCAATGTGATTTCCAGAGTAATAAGTTATCTCGTACTCATAAACTCCTGGACTAAGATATACATCATCTTTTCCGATATAGACATTAAAATAGCCATTATCATTTTTCAAATGATAATCGTCAATAACACCATCTCTTTTGACTGAGATAATATCGTAAGATACTTGGTTATTTTTGTTATTAAGATTTCTAGTCGAAGGTAAAGCACGAAAAATCCCTCTTTTGATTTGTTCACCTTTGACCACCACTCTAATGGTTTCGGTAACTCTTAGACCAGCTTTATCATCAACAACAATATTAGAATTAAAGGAAAGAATCCTCTCCGATTGCGTCAACGACAAAGAATCATTGAGATTTTCAGCGGCATCAAAATCTCCAGATTGCGCAAAAACGCTTAATCCAAAGAATAAGCAGATAAATAAAAAAAAGTGTTTCAAAATCTAGAATTTCACCTGTGGAACTTCTCTTTCGCTAACATTAGTCAATTCAAAGAATGGAGACTTGGTAAACTGGAACATTCCTGCAATAACATTAGAAGGAAATGACTCTACCAACGTATTGTTCTCTCTTACTGTCCCATTATAATATCTTCTTGCTTTCTCAATATCACCTTCCAAATTGGACAATTCCATCTGAAGTTGTTGGAAGTTAGTATTGGCTTTCAAATCTGGATATTGTTCTGCAACAGCATTAAGGTTAACCATTGCCTGACTCAATTGCTTTTCTGCAGCTTCTTTTTCGGCAACAGTTTTCGCACCGATTGCCTGAGTTCGGGCTTGTGTAACGCTATCCAAAGTTTCGCGTTCGTGAGTTGCATAACCTTTAACGGTTTCTACCAAGTTAGGAATTAAGTCATGTCTCTTTTTCAACATCACATCAATACTGCTCCAAGCTTCCTGAACAAGATTTTTGAATTTAACCAATCGGTTATAAATAGACACGCTGTACATAAGGAAAAGTACGATTACCGCAACAAAAACTAAAATGTAAGTCATCAAAATATGTTTTTAAAATGAATGTAAAAGTAAGCAATATATTGTATTGTTATTTTAAATTTTAGTTAAAAATAATCCCAATTAAAAATTGACTAAAAAATAA
>NZ_JBYVEB010000063.1:0-20264 GCF_058117085.1 Chryseobacterium sp. CG10_8
ATGATTATTAACGGTGTTCTGTAAGTTGGTAAAATCAGCATTGGTGACAAATGCATTGGATAAATCCACAGACTGAGTTGCGCCTTCTTCATTTACATACGATAAGGTCGTGCCTGAGAAACTCAAATTCGTAGTTGTCTCTAAATCTTTAATGTCAATAACCGATGTTGTACCATCTTCTTTGTAATAAGTCAATGTAGAACCCGTAGCCGCTAAATTTGTGATGGTCTCTTTGACTGCAAACACAGTTCCGTTAGGAGCCGTGACAGTCGCAATAAGATTTCCAGAATTGAGCAAATCATCTATATCAAACTTGTCAACATAATTTTTTGTCGCAGCATCCTGCGCATTAACAGGATTTGACAAATTAGTAATACTGCTATTTCCTGCACTATTACCCACCGACAATACTTGTATTAAATTTTTGTTTGTCGAAATCTCTAACCATTGAGTACCACTATAATACCACCATGAATTGTCGGTTGTATTTTGATAAGTGTCACCGGTTTTTTCCGTCCCTACAACCGTCGGATTTGTAGTCCCGGAGGTAAATTTTTCATTATTTGAAAATAAAGATGGATTAGCAGTCTGTACAATCATATTGGAAGATACATACTTCAAAACTCCATCCGAATTGAATACCACAATAGAGTCCTTAGCCGCAGCAAGGTCTCCTACAAGGTGGTCAATATCTCTAAATCTAAGCGTCCCATTGACATCAAGTGTCTCCGTAGGAAGAATTGTATTAACTCCAACCTTTCCCGTCTGCGAAGAAAATAATGCCGTAATGAGAAATCCTGAAAATAATAGAATTCGTCTCATTAAAATGTTTTTTTATTTGAGCATTCATTGTACAAAACGAGCCGTAACCAACTATTTTTCAGCAGATATGATAATAAACATGAAATTTTTCACTAATATTATATTTTAATGACAATTTTATTAAACTATTGATATATGTTTCTAAATTTTGTCCATACAAGTCTCTAAATAAAATGTACTAGCTTACCTTAAATATCGAGTAATTGGTTTCGAATAAGAATTTCTATTACTAAATTCGCAGCATATTAAATCCCATGAAGGTACTGGTTTTTGACAATTACGATAGTTTCACCTACAATCTTGTTCAGATCTTAGAGGATATCTTAGGACAAGCAGCTGTTACAGTTGTAAAAAATAACGAGGTGGGCATTGACGACATCCACGAATTTGACAAAATCATTATTTCTCCTGGCCCCGGAGTTCCTTCTCATGCAGGGAATCTTCTGGAAGTTATCAGACATTTTCATGATAAAAAACCCATTTTAGGTGTTTGCCTTGGACAGCAAGCTATTGCAGAGGCATTTGGTGGAAAATTAATCAATCTAAAGCAAATACTTCATGGCGTTTCGAGTGAAGCAACAATAACAAATGAGCATCGAATTTTCAATAATATATCTTCCCCTTTGACAGTTGGACATTACCATTCGTGGGCGGTGAGTCCTGAAAATTTTCCAGAAGAATTAGAAATTACTTCTATTGATGAACATGGTATCATTATGTCTCTGAAACATAAGGAATATGATGTCCATGGCGTCCAATTCCATCCCGAAAGCATCTTAACTCCCTTCGGAAAGGAGATTCTTAAAAACTTTCTTTTGGGTTAAATAATTATTTACAGGAGCAATTTTAATTCTGCCAGTACCTACTTTGTAATAATTTGGATTTCTAAAACAGCTGGATTAGAAACTATTAACTTTTACAGCTTATTTCAACAAAATATTTTCTTATTTCATTTTGTTTTGTAATTTTGTTTTAACAAGTAAATGAAAAAACTAATTCCATATTTATTTCTCGTTTTGCATCTGGTGGCTTATCCAGAAGCGAGAGAATTAATGAAGTTGCCTTTACTTGTGGAGCATTTTATCTCTCACGAAATAAAAAATCCTGACACAACTGTTTTTTCATTCATCCAAATGCATTATTTGGGTACACCAATAAAAGATGCAGATTATAAGGAAGATATGAAATTACCGTTCAAAGTTCACGATTGTTCTTTCACGGCTTTTAACCTTCAGATTCCACCTAAAACCCTTGAAATTTCGTTTGGGTCTTCAAAAATATTTTCTGAGAAAAATCAAAATTTTTCTTATTTCGACCATTTTACCACTCAATATTTAAGCTCTGTTTTCCGTCCTCCGATTTTGGTTTAAGTATTAGTTTTTCAATTTTTGTCAGAGTATCCATCTGTTCAGAATCTTAATGCTATCATTTAAATCAAAATTTTATGCTTAACAAAATCATAGAATTCTCCATAAAAAACAAGCTGATTATCATCCTATTGACACTCGGTTTAATAATCTATGGATTTTTCGAAGTCAAAAAATTACCAATAGACGCCGTTCCTGACATCACAGACAATCAGGTTCAGATTATCACAGTTTCTCGAAGTTTAGGAGCTCCTGACGTGGAACGTTTCATCACATTTCCGCTTGAACAAGCCAATAATAACATCCAGGGAATTAAGCAAATGCGGAGCTTTTCCCGATTTGGACTTTCCGTGGTCACTATCGTTTTCAAAGACGATGTTGATATTTATATGGCGCGTCAACAAGTTGCCGAACGTTTGCAACAAGTCTCCAAAGACATTCCGCAAAATTTGGGAACACCAACAATGGCGCCTATTTCTACAGGGTTAGGAGAAATTTATCAATACACCATCCGTCCAAAAGTCGGTTACGAACACCGTTACAATCCCATGCAATTGCGGACGATTCAAGATTGGATTGTTCGTAGGCAATTGTTAGGAACACCAGGTGTTGCAGATGTTGCGAGTTTTGGTGGCGACCTCAAGCAATACGAAGTTGCCATCAATCCAACACAACTCAAAGCAATGGGCGTTACCATTCAAGAAGTATTTGATGCACTTTCCAAAAACAATCAAAATACAGGTGGAGCCTATATTGAGAAAGGTCCGACTGCACTTTTCATCAGAACCGAAGGTTTGATGGGAAAGATTCCCGATATCGAAAATACGGTTGTTAAAAATCTGGATGATGGAACCCCAATTTTAATTAAAAATATTGGAAGCGTACAATATGGAAAAGCCATTCGATATGGTGCAATGACCTATAATGGTAAGGGAGAAGTTGCTGGTGCTGTCGTGATGATGATGAAAGGAGCCAATTCCAACGAAGTTATTGAAGAAGTAAAATCCAGAATTGAAAAAATTCAGAAAACCTTACCTGAAGGTGTTAAAATTGATCCGTTTTTAGATCGAACCAAAATGGTCAACAACGCCATCGGAACTGTCGAACGCAACTTAACCGAAGGTGCATTAATTGTGGTCTTTGTCCTCGTTTTATTCTTAGGAAATTTACGCGCAGGATTCTTGGTAGCCTCAGTTATTCCATTGTCGATGCTGTTTGCCATCATTATGATGAATATTTTCGGGGTTTCTGGAAATTTGATGAGTTTGGGAGCCTTGGATTTCGGACTTATTGTTGATGGAGCCGTCATCATTGTAGAAGCAGTATTACATCGACTGCATCATCTTAAAAACTTTAATGACAAGAAGATTTCGCAACAAATGATGGACGACGAAGTTTATACTTCGGCCAGCAAAATGATGAATTCTGCGGTGTTTGGTCAAATCATCATTTTAATCGTTTATCTTCCTATTCTCACTTTGCAAGGTATTGAAGGTAAGATGTTTAAACCTATGGCGCAAACGGTTATTTTTGCCCTGTTAGGAGCGTTTATTCTTTCACTGACCTATATTCCGATGATGAGTTCGCTTTTTCTTTCCAAAAAAATTGAAGAAAAGAAAAACTTCTCTGACCGAATGATGGAAAAACTGGAAAGCTGGTACCAAAAAACACTATCCAAAGTTCTTAAAATACCTAATTTGGTGTTTTCTGCAACGGTTGTTCTGTTTTTCATCGCTGTATTTGTCATGACGAGATTGGGTGGAGAGTTCATTCCATCACTTCCTGAAGGTGATTTTGCCGTTGACACCAGAGTTTTGCCAGGAAGTAACCTGAAAACTTCTACAGAAGCGGTTTTAAAATCTCAAAAAATTCTTTTAGAGAAATTTCCCGAAGTGGAAAAAGTAGTTGGAAAAACAGGAAGTAGCGAAATCCCAACAGACCCGATGCCTATTGACGCGAGTGATGTTATGGTCATTCTAAAACCTCGCTCGGAATGGACTTCGGCAACGTCTTATGATGAGCTTGCAGAAAAAATGTCAGCAGAACTCAAAAAAAATATGGTGGGCGTTACCTTTTCTTTCCAATATCCTGTTGCTATGAGATTCAACGAATTAATGACAGGAGCAAGACAAGATGTGGTCTGTAAAATTTTTGGAGAAAATCTGGATACTTTGAAGGTGTATGCCAATAAATTGGGAGAAATCTCAAAGAAAATTGAGGGAGCTCAAAACATCTATGTTGAACCTATTTCCGGCATGCCACAAATTGTAATTACCTACAATCGAGATGCTATGTCTCAATATGGACTGAATGTGGAGGACGTCAATAATATTGTGAATACCGCTTTTGCGGGGAAATCAACGGGTTCTGTCTATGAAGGCGAAAAGAAATTCGATTTGGTGGTGCGTCTTAGTGGAGACCAAAGAAAAAACATAGAAGATGTTCAGAATCTTTTGATTACCACCTCTTCTGGAGCAGAAATTCCTTTGAATTCTGTGGCAAAAGTCGAAATGAAGGAAAGCGTGAATCAAATCCAAAGGGAAAATGCGCAACGCCGAATTATTGTTGGTTTCAACGTCAAAAATCGGGACATACAATCCACTGTTGAAGATTTGCAAAAAAGCGTGGACGAAAAATTGAAACTTCCCGCAGGATATACCGTTACTTACGGTGGGACTTTCGAAAATCTACAACAAGCCAAATCACGCTTAGGCATCGCAGTTCCTGTAAGTTTATTACTGATATTATTAATGTTATACTTTGCATTTCGTTCCATTAAATATGGATTACTAATTTTTTCAGCCATACCACTTTCTGCAATTGGAGGCATCTTTTCGCTTTGGCTTCGAGGGATGAATTTCAGTATTTCTGCAGGTGTCGGTTTCATCGCATTGTTTGGAGTCGCAGTACTCAACGGAATCGTCCTAATAGCCGAATTTAATCGACAAAAAGAAAAGCATACCGACCTTAAAGACATTGTTAAAATAGGTGGAAAAACAAGATTGCGTCCCGTTCTAATGACCGCCTTTGTGGCTTCACTCGGATTTTTACCAATGGCGATTTCTACTGGAGAAGGTGCAGAAGTACAAAGACCTTTGGCAACCGTAGTTATCGGCGGTTTGTTATTGGCAACGTTTCTTACCCTCTACCTTTTGCCAGTATTTTACATTTGGTTTGAAAATCATTTCCCTGAAAGGAAAAGCAAACTGAAAGAAATGAGTGATGAAGAAGATGGCTACGAAGTTCAAATCGAAGATTAACCGTAATTCAACCATTATGAAAAACAATTTTTTAATCATATTAACCCTATTTTTATCTGGATTAACATTGAGTCAAACGCCTATTTCCTTGGAAACAGCGTATGAAAAGGCGTTGAAAAACAATACCGAATTAAAATCGGGACAGCTAAGGGTAGATTATCAAGAAAAAATAAAAAACTCTTACAAAACCGTTGAACCACTGAATATTTCAGCGGAAGTGGGACAAATCAACTCGGCTTATATTGATAATAAATTTTCGGTAAATCAAACCTTTAGATTACCTGGATTTTATAAAAATCAAAAACAAGTTTTGTTGGAAGAATGGAAAAGCTCGCAACTCAGTTTGGACTTCCAAAAATGGCAACTGAAACGTGAAATTTCATTGATATATAACGAACTCAACTATCAAGACGAAAAGGAAAAACTCTTGAAAAAGACCGATTCCATCTACGCTAACTACTACAAAAGAGCTGAACTTCGTCTGAAAAAAGGTGAAAGCAACATCCTTGAAAAAACCACAGCGGAAAATTATAGAAGCCAAGCCGAAATGCAACTTCAAAACTTACAAAAAGACCGAGATATTTCGCTGTATCAGTTCAATTACTTAATTAATGATGGTCAACTTTATACCAATCAAAATGCGGATTTTTTTAATCTAAAATTAAATGAATTAAATGCCGATTACTCAGAAAATTCGCCTCTATTAAAGCAATTAGAGCAGCAAAAGAAGATTGAAGAAGCCAAACTTTTAGCCGAAAAAGCAAAGCTAAAACCAAGCTTTAACTTAGGCTACAATAACGGAAGCATGAAAGGTATGGGTGCCGATGACGTTTTGTACAGTGGTTCTCGACGGTTCAGTTCTGGGATGTTGGGTGTCGGAATTCCGATTTTCAATACTTCTCAAAAATCATTGATTGAAGGACAAAAAATCAATCAGGAAATTGCCGAAAACAATTACGAAATTGGAGTCAATCAACTGAAAAACCAATACGCCAAAACCTACGGAGAATATCAAAAAATCCTAGGTGAACAATCCTATTATAAAACCAAAGGTTTGGAAAATGCCAAAACGATATTGCAAACCGCCAACCGATTGTATTATGAAGGTGAAATCAATTATCTGGAGTGGTCTATTTTGGTGAATCAAAGTTTGGAGATTGAAAATAAGTACATTGACAATCAAAAACTTTTGAATGAAAAAATCATTGAGTTAAACAGCTTAAAAAATGAAAATTAAAATGAAAAAATCAATCTATATATTTCTTTTCTCACTGCTTATTTTTTCTTGTTCAAAAAAGGAAGAAGCAGAAACTGAAGCCGTGACAAATGTGGTTTCCAGCGATGTTGTTTCATTGAACGGTGCTCAAATAAAAAATGCAGGGATAGAAGTTGGAACTTTAAAAGACGAAAATATTTCCAATAGAATTCGACTCAACGGAACCATTGATGTTCCACCTCAGAATATGGCCAGCGTTTCTGCACCAAGTGGCGGTTACGTGCGCGTTTCACGATTTATGCCCGGAAATTATGTTGCAAAAGGACAAACTTTAGCCGTTTTAGAAAATCCAGATTTGGTACAACTTCAGCAAGATTATTTGTTGGCAAAATCCAATTTGAGCTATGCTCACAAGGATTATCAACGTCAAAAAGAGCTTAATCAAAGCAAAGCAAGCTCGGACAAAGTCACTCAAAAAGCAGAAAATGAAGTCAGTACTGGAAATATTATGATGAAAGGAATGGCTGAAAAATTAAGAATTTTAGGCATTAATCCTAACACACTTACTGCGAATAATATTCAAAAAAATATTGCAGTGGTGGCACCCATTTCAGGCTATGTTTCTTCTGTTAATATCAACCTTGGGCAATATGTTTCGCCTACAGACAAAATGTTTGATATTGTGAACACGGACGATGTTCATTTGATGTTAAAAGTCTTCGAAAAAGATTTGAACAAAATTATCATTGGTCAAAATGTAGAAGCTTATACCAACGAAAATCCCGAAAAGAAATTCCCTGCAAAAGTCATCTTAATCAACAAAGATTTCAGTCCAGATAGAAGCGTTTTGGTGCATTGTCATTTCTTAGGCTACGAACCTCATCTTATTGCAGGGACTTTCATGAATGCAGACTTGGAAGTCGATGCGCAAAATGGCTATGTGATTTCGGATGATGCCATTGTTACTTGGGAAGACCAACAGTATATTTTTGAAGAAATAAAACCAAAAACCTACAAGATGACGCCCGTTAAGCTTGGAAATTCCGAGAATGGCTTCACCGAGTTAGTGAATTTCACGGATGTTTTAGCTTCAAAAAAATATGTTACCAAAGGTGCCTATCAACTTCTAATGGCTTTGAAAAACGTTGAGGAATAGTGACTTACCAATGGAAAGGGTCGAAATTAAGCCATATCATTTTTAAAAATTTGCTTTAAGAAAACCGGATCACTTCCTTCTTGTCGAGCTTTTTCATGTCTATTTTTTATGAAAATCTGGGATGAACACAATATATTGGCGAACCAATACAAGCTAAACGACACAAATGTTACTTTTGGTAAAACCTTACTCGAAAATGAAGACTGGAAAAGTAAAGCAGGAGATTTCATTAAATGTATTAAGGAATAAATCTTTGATTATTAATCTATAAAAAAGAGGCCATCTAAAAAGACGGCCTCTTCTGTTTTCTGGATGAAGACGATGTTATTTCTTCACAATCTTTTGGGTAAACTTTTGCGTCCCATTATTAACCTCCACGATGTACATTCCTGGGGTTAAAGATGATGTATCAATAGTACCTTCATTATTTACACGTTCAGATTTCAGAACCTTTCCATCAATAGAATAAATATTGACAGCACATTTCTCAGGTAAAAATAATTTGAGTTCATTACGAACAATTGTATTCATTATTACAGATTTATCGAGTGAAATCGTATTTGCAACCGCTAAAGTTGCTACATCTTGAAGAGAAAAATCATCATAATACGCCGTTCCATTCGGATAAATTCTAACTGAATATTGCAAGCTGACAACTCCAGCTGGTGCAGTAACATCTACTGTATACTTTGTCCAAGTTTGTGAATCTGGTAAATAGCCATTATTAGGTCCCCTTAAAGGATCTCCTGTATTACTAAGTGGATTTCCGTTTTGATAAATCAACCCTCCTGATGAATTAAGGTAACGGGAGTAGATTCTTGTATTGGTCGTATCAGTAGCATCTATAGTATTATATGCTTTGTACCAGAAAGAGAGCCTGTACGTTACCCCCGCTGTTACTGGTACAACTTGCATAAAACCACTTGTTGTATTTGAATTAATGTAGGCTACAGATTTGGTCCCTGAATGAGCATCTGTAGATTCTACAGTAGGTAAAAGTGTATAAGTCGTAACGTATCCTAATTCCCAATTGTTAAGATCAGACTCAAAAGATGGATTTTGCACTAAATTCTGTCCTGTAGCCAACAAAAACCCAGAAAGGATAAGTGCCAAAGAGTATTTTTTTTCATAAAAATATTTTTTTCTAATTTAACAATATTACAAAATTAAAAAGGCATTAATGTACAATTTACTTAATTTCTACAAATCACAATAAAAAGATTAAAATTTTATTCACTTTTATTATATTACTTAAAAAAAATAAATGAAAAACAAAATCGATAGAAAAACTAACAGACCACACCAAAAACCAATTAGTTAATTTGGTTTCAAAAAGCCTTGTAATTGAACTATAGAAAAAATTAAAAATGATAAAAGACCAAAATAAAGAGCACTCCGTTTCTACACTTTCCGGTTTTTAAAATTTAAGATTTTTATTTTTTGTATTTTTGGATTTCAAATTTTTCAAAATGACCATTACTCAAAATAGAACGCTAACTTTCGAAGACTTAGGAATCATGGATTATCTGGCTGCTTTTGAAGCTCAGGAAACTTTAATGAAATCTATCATCGACCTCAAGATCCATAATCGCGATCGCACCGACGGAATCTATGAAGAAACGCCTAATTATTTTCTGTTTGTAGAACATCCTCACGTCTATACTTTAGGAAAATCTGGAGATGAGCACAATATGTTGGCTAACCAAGACAAACTCAAGGAGATTAACGCTACTTTCGTTAAAACTAATCGTGGTGGGGACATTACTTATCATGGATTTGGGCAAATTGTAGGCTACCCGATTTTGGATTTGGACAATTTCAAATCAGACATTCATTTGTACATGAGAAATTTGGAAGAGGTGATTATTAGAGTGATTGCAGAATATGGGCTAAAAGGGGAAAGAAGCGAAGGCGAAACAGGTGTTTGGTTAGATGTTGGAAAACCTTATGCAAGAAAAATCTGTGCAATGGGTGTCAAAACTTCGAAATGGGTGACTATGCATGGATTTGCACTTAATGTTAATACAGATATGCGCTACTTCGAATATATTATTCCTTGCGGAATCAAGGATAAAGCGGTTACTTCCCTCAAACGAGAATTAGAACGCGAATTTACGATGGAGGAAATCGCAGAACTAAAAGAAAAAATCAAAAAACATTTTGCGGAAGTTTTTGAAGCTGAATTCAAATAGAAACAAAAAATCGGAAAAATAATTTTCCGATTTTTTTTATTTAAAAGACTTTATATCCTCGATAGACCTCTTTGGATTCTATCAATTTCGAAGAGTTTCTCCTGAACTCATCAATATGTTCGCTTACGCTGTGTTGATGATGATGTTCTTCGGTCTCCCAAAGTTCGGTAATAAAGAACACTCCTTTTTCTTGTCTGTCTTCGACTACATCGTACTGCAAGCAGCCTTCTTCCTTTCTGGTTTCGTGTGTTAATTTTTTCAGTAGTTCAATCGCATCAATCAAGTCAGATTCCTTGAATCTTAAAACTGCAACAATATATAATTTCATCCTATTTTATTTGAACGCCGAAAATACACAACTTTTGCGAAACTACGAATGTAATCCGCATTCTTTTTCGGAATTTTCCCACCACCAACGTCCAGCACGAGGATTTTCTCCCGGTTCGATGGCTCTCGTACAAGGTGCACAACCGACACTGATAAACCCTCTTCTATGCAATGATAATTCCTGCACTTGATGTTTTGTCAAATAATCCAAAACATCGTCATAACTCCAGTGTATCAACGGATTGAATTTATACAAATTTCGAGTTTCGTCCCATTCGATAATGCTAAAGTTCTCACGATTTTCTGATTGTTCGGCTCTTAATCCAGTAATCCAAACATCTGCTCCTTCCAAAGCTCGGTTGAGAGGATTAACTTTTCTTACCTGACAACAAGCTTTTCTATTTTCGGGTGAAAAATAAAAACCATTGATTCCCTTTTCCTTCACATAATTCTCTACTTCTTGGGCGTCTGGAAAATATACTTTTGTCGGAATTTTATACTTTGAATTATTATTAGCCAAAAGTTCGTAATGCTCATAGAACAATCGACCTGTGTCTAAAGTAAAAACTTCAATAGGTAATTTTTCCTTGAAAATAACATCAGTAATAATCTGGTCTTCTTGTCCTAATGATGTCGAAAAAACGGTTGTTGATGGAAATTTTTCTACAACGAAGGCTAAAGCATCTCTTAATTCTAACCCTTCTATATGCTGGATTTCTTCTGGTGTAAAACTCATTTTTCTATTTTTGAGACAACAAATTTGCAACAAATCTACTACTCTACCAAATTAGTAGGGTAATAATTTTAGAAAAACTAATCTCTAAGATTCAACAAACTCTTGCTCTCAAGAATACCGAGCGAAACATCTCTTACCTCAATCAAAATATCATGAAGTCCGCAATGCTCTTCATTGCAGTTTTCACAGTTTTCGTAGAAATTAAGACTCACACACGGGATCATCGCAATAGGACCATTGACCAAACGGATAATTTTGGCCAACGAAACATTCCCAGGATTTTCCAAAAAGAAATAACCTCCTCCTTTTCCTTTCTTACTATCAAGTATTTCGGCTTTTTTGAGTTGTAAAAGAATCTGCTCCAAAAACTTCATCGGAATTTTCTTGGCTTCTGCGATCTCAGCAATTCCTACAGGCTCGGACTCACTTTTCTCAACCAAATAAGAAAGCGCTTTGAAGGCATATTGCGATTTTTTAGAGAGCATAATATTCGAAAATTGGTTACTTTTGAAGTCCAAAAATATAAAATGTTTTCCAAACAAGAAGCACAACAACTCAAACAAGAATTCTGGACGGCCTTCGGAAAGAGCTTTCCTCGAAAGTGGATTTTGTATGACACGAAGATTAAGGACTTCTCATTCAAATTTTATGCTGATAACAAAAAAGCAGAAGTCTCCATTGACATCGAGATGAAAGACGAAATCTTCAGAAATGCTTATTATGAGAAGATTTGGTCGTTGGAGAGCATTTTGGAGGAGGAAACTGGTCCTTTCCACAAAGACGAATTTTATACGTTAGACAACGGAAAAGTAATTGCTCGCATCTGGGTGGAGAAATACAATGTTTCCATTTTTAACAAAAATACTTGGCAAGAGATTTTCGAGTTTTTTGTCGAAAAAATGGACGCTTTCGAAAGGTTTTTCTGGGAGTACGAGGACTTTATTAAAGATGTTTAAAAAAAACGAAATGCTAAGATAAAACACCTGACCACATCCTGGACAACTTGAAATCAAATACTATAATTTGAGATTGAAATCTTTTTCAAATTCTTTAATTTTTTCTTTCGAGTAGTCATGATCACCATTCATCACTTTAGGTTTCAATTTTCTTATGGCGTTAACGGTGTAATTAAACAGTTCTTTATCATTTAGATATTGAATTGTTTTAGTCGCATCAATTAAATAATTCGTATTATCCTCTCTATCAATCCTCTTTTTTAAAGCGGCTTTTTGATTTAAGAAGACCTCTTTATCATCGAGAAATCTCACAAAAAAATCCAAATTGCTAAGAAAATCAAGCTCTAAAATATATTTTCCTACAATCTCTTGATACATTGAAGAATTAAGGTTTTTCAACTCCTTTACTTGTTGTTGCTGAAAATTTGGCTTCCTATCAGTAATTGCGTAACTATGGGGAGGATGCTCATCAATTTTATATTTTTTAAAACCTGAATACAGATATTCCGCAAGTTGATCTTTTGTCAAAATTTTCTTCGTATAATTTTCAAAGACGTAATCATTGAGAATCCCATTTTTAATCCATGCTTCTTGTATCAGAGGGTAGTAATCCTCACAATAATATACCTCCACTTCAACTCCATTTTTATCGTATTCCGTTTTCCCCAAATACGTACAAAATGCTTTGACATATAATGACTTGGAATCTAAAATTTTGCTTATTAGGTTCTTAGCTTCTGGTGTACAGAATTTCGAAACAGCGTATAAGTAATCCTGATTTTCTATCTCATTATCAACAAAATTTTCTAAAAAAGGAATAAATTTTTCATCAGGAAATTCTTGAATTGCAAAAAAAGATTTGCTTCCAAAACTCTTAATTAGCTCAATATCACTTTGCTTTTTAAAATATGAAATATAAGTAAGTAACTGATATGCTCTATTTTCACTTACCAATTCACGTATTAAGTAGTAGTATTTTTCATTTTTGGGAATTTCTCCTTGTAAACTCTGAAGTAAATTAATGTTAATAGGTTTTGTTGCAAAAATGTGATCTATAAGTTCACTTTTCAAAGGGGTATCAACATCAATATTCTTGGAGTTTATTTCATCATTCATTGTTAAAGCCTCAAAAACATCCCCATTCAAAGTCCATTTTCCAAAGACTGGATCATTATTAGGAAGACAACCTATATATTCTACATAATCATTATTTGTAACATTTTTTTTAAACATCTTTATTAGAAGAACTCTATCTTCCCTTTTAATAATTATATCCGTTGCCAAATGTTTAACTGGATAATCAAAATTTCCGAAAAAGATATTATAAAGTTCATCAGAAGTTGCCGTATTAAGAATTGCCGTATTCTTCTCTAAATCTGGAGGAATACCATTCTCTAAGCTAAAAATATTGAGTCCTGAGACAATTTTTTGATATTCCATCGCAGCATTTTTAACCCTATCGGAAACCTGTCCAAAAAATAAAATTGGGAACACAAAAAATATGACAAGTAACTTTTTCATCCTAAGACTTCTTCAAAACAATACGAAAAGTTGTTCCTTTCCCCACTTCGGTGTGAGCGATTTTGATGCTTCCGTTGTGGTATTCTTCGATGACTCTTTTTGTAAGACTTAGACCAAGGCCCCACCCCCTTTTCTTGGTAGAAAAACCAGGTTTGAAAACATTACTTGCAATCTTACGAGTCATGCCGTTCCCGGTATCTTTAACGTCCAAAATGATGTTTTTGTTTCTTTCATAAAGAGAAATCACCAAAATCCCCTCTCCTTTCATTGCATCTACGGCATTTTTGACCAAATTTTCAATCACCCAACTTAATAGAATTCGGTTATGAGGAATCAAAATATCCGAATCAGGTGGCGCAAAAATAAAACGCACTTTAGTAGAAATTCGAGTTTTGAGGTACTCGTAGTTTTGCTTTACGGTTTCAGAAAGGTTAGTATCATTAAGCTCCGGAACCGAACCAATTTTGGAAAAACGTTCGGAAATGGTCCTCAATCTTTCGATGTCTCTACCAATCTCATCAATTCCTTCAGAATTTTGGTTTTCCATTTTCATAATTTCCAACCAACCAATCATCGAAGATAATGGTGTCCCAATCTGATGCGCTGTTTCTTTAGCCAAGCCAGCCCAAAGAAAACCTTCGTCGGTCTTCTTGATTGTTCTTAAAAACCAGTACGAGAACAAAAAATATGTCAAAACCAACAACCCTAACACATAGGGAGAATATCTCAATTTATTAAGCAACGGCGAGTTATCGTAGTATAGTAACTGATTGTTATTATCAGGAAACTTCAATTCTATTGGTGGATATTTGCTCTCCATTTCCTTGGCTAACTCTAATATTTTTGCGCTATTAGTTTCATATTCCGAAGGAATATTTTTATGGTCAATGACTCCATTATTCTTGTCCAAGATGATAACAGGCATGGTTTTGTTAGATTCATAAATCTGAAGCAAAAGCGCCTGAACTTCTGGTCCTGGATCCACGACATCCTGTTGAAACTTAATCGCATCAGCCAAAATATTAACACGTTTGATTTCTTCCTGCCTCAAATAATCAACCAGAAAAACAGAAGATACAATGAGTCCACCCACGACCAAAGTCATCAGTAAAAAAACGAACCAATTATTGATTCTGGAAATTAGAGGACGGGATTTCACAATAATCTTCTATTAAACAGAAATTTTTGAATTTTATTTTAAAACATTCAGCACTTTGTACAACGCTTCACTAATATCATTGCCTTGATAATTATTGATTATAATGGAAAATACATAGCCATTATGATAACCTGCAAAAGATTTGGTATCTCTTATCGTTCCGCTTTTCATTTTCATTCCATTTCCTTGAGTTGGAAAACCTTCGAAATAAGACTTAAACCAAGTTTGCTTTTTACTCCAAATCAAAGCCTGAACTTCAGCTCTTGCAGAAACATAATTCTGCGGTGAAAGTCCACTCCCATCAGCAAAATTAATCATATAGGAATTGATTCCTTTTCCTTTCCAAAAGTCTTTGAGATAATCTACACCAACTTTGAAACTCCCCTCTCCTCGTTTTTCTTTAGCCATTGTCTTGACCAAAGTTTCTCCGTAAAGGTTAACACTTTTCTTAAGAAACCAGTACACAATTTTGTCCAAAGTTGGAGATTGATAAGTAAAGAATATATTTTTGGAATCGCCTTTTATTAGAGACTTTCCATCGATTTTCTGTTGAGAATTAGTAACAATACTACCACTGAAATTAATCCCTTTCTCTTTCAGAAACTTAACTATTTCCACCCCTAACTGATAAGGAGGATTGGGAATCGCGCCAGAAACCGTCGTTGTCTTTCCTGCGGGCAAACTTCCATTAATTAATCCAACATTAGAATGAGGGGCTGTAAAAACCAAACTCTCGTCAGAGCTTCCACCTTCGCTCACCTCACTCACCCATTTGACTTGGTCCATATCAATATTAAATCCCTTGACTTTCTTACCGTACATCTGCATGTCGAACTGATTTTCTCGCCAGTTAACACCCCAAACTCCGCTTCCATAATAATTACCCATATCATCCCAAGCATAACCTCCAGGAACATTCTGAAAATCAAAAACACTGTCATCAATAACCAGATTTCCATTAATTTTTGAAATTCCTTTTTGTTGAATTGCAGTAACTAATTTTTGAAGAAAATCTTCGGGTTTGTAGCCTTCATAACGCCAACTTCCCAATGTTGGATCACCATTAGATGTAATCACCAAATCACCCTGTAATTGACCTTGGGCAAGTGTTCCATTATAAGTTGCTGTAGTTTTGTATCTGTAATTTTCACCCAGTGTTTCCAATGCGGCTGCGGCTGTAAATATCTTTTGAGTTGATGCTGTGGAAAGTCCTTTGTTTCCATTATATTCATAAACAAAATTTCCCACTTCGTCCGCAACATATACTGAAAGATTGGCTGAATAAGCTGGTGCTGAATTGATTAAATTCTTGGTCGCCGAATCCAATTTGGATGCTACATTTTGCGAGTAAAATAATTGAGTTGAAATAAATAGTAAAACAAAAATCTTTTTCATGCATCTAAAATCTATTCAAATATAAAGAAAATGTTTGGGTCGAACACAGATTGCCTTCTTAGTGTATTAAACGCGCATAGAATTAATTTAACAAAATTGAAAAACCACCCCGTCTTCCGAACAAGTTCGGAATCCACCCCTCCAAAGGAGGGGAATTAACTACCCCATTAATTTCACTCAATCTCAATTGCCACCCTTCTGGAAGAAGGGGAATTTTTAGTTCCAATATTTATAGGATGCTTCCTGCTTCTACTTCATAAGGTTCTTTTCCCTTTTCGAAAATCCTTGTCCTTTCGGAACCTTCAACGGTAATCAAGTCTCCAACACGTCGAATCCAATTTCCTTCTCTTAAACCAACTACTTTGACATCGTTCTGCGTCAAAAACTCTTTGATTCTCATTTCGCGAGTTTCTCCGTTGTGCTTCAAATTAGGATTATGGTCTAAATAGTGTGGATTAATATTAAATGGAACCAAACCCATGCAATCAAAACTCGGAGGATAGACAATCGGCATATCATTAGTGGTCCTCATATTAATTCCACCAATATTACTTCCTGCGCTGGTCCCAAGATATGGCTTTCCGTTTTCTACATTTTAGCGAAGAATCTGCATCAAATTTTCTTCATGAAGCGTCTTCACCAACAGAAAGGTATTGCCTCCTCCTGTGAAATAACCTTTAGCGTTTTGAATTGCTTCGGCTTTGTCATCAAATTGGTGAAGTCCTCTTACTCGGATACCAATATTCCCGAAAAACTGAGCTGCAATGTCGGTATATTCTTGATGCGAAATTCCGCTGGGCCGCGCAAATGGGATAAAAAGGATTTCGTCCAATCCAACGAAAAGTTCCTGAATTTCAGTGGTCAAATAATCTAAATATTTACCTCCGTAAAGTGTAGAAGTTGAGGCAAGAATGATGTTCATGTGATTGAAATTGATCTAAAACAAATGTATTGATTTTTTTGAAAATCGGGGAAAGGAAAAGTTAGGGGTTGCAGGTTGCGAGTTTAGGGATGCGGGGAGATGGGTGATGGATGATGGATGATGAGTGATAAATGATAAGTTATAGATGATAAGTGATTGATGGTTAGTTTGAAAGAGGTAGGATTTGAGATAAAAAAATTTAAAATAAAATCATAGAAAACCTAATCCAAAATAAAAACTGGTAATTCTAAAGCCCAAACTCGCAACTCAAAACTCGTAACCCGAAACCTAAAACCCTGAACTGGCAACTTGAAACTCGCAACTCAAAATACTGAACGCGAAACCACTAACTCATAATCCGAAACCAAAAACCCTGAGCACGAAACCCTAAACTCGCAACTCAAAAAAAAACACCTTACAAAGAAAAAAGCCTGAACATAGCCCCGGTTGTAGCGATATCCTTTTTCTTTTTTGGTGAGGGCAAATGAACCCATTCAGCGTTTCGGACGCTGAAAAGGTTGGCAAAAAAAGAAAAAGATAAAGTGGAAAACGGGTGAGTCACGTCTTAGAAAACCAAAACATCTTGCTCCAAAAAATCTCATGTATTTTATTATCTTTGTGCAACTTAAAATTCTTAATTACAAACAATGAAATTTTTTATCGACACGGCCAATCTGGAGCAAATTAAAGAAGCACAAAATCTTGGAATTTTGGATGGTGTAACAACCAATCCATCGTTGATGGCTAAGGAAGGTATTAGCGGAACCAACGCTATTATGCAACACTACAAAACGATTTGCGAAATCGTAGATGGTGACATTTCTGCGGAAGTTCTTTCCACAACGTACGACGAAATGGTTAAAGAAGGTGAAGAATTGGCGGCTATCCACCCGAATATTGTGGTGAAAATCCCAATGACAAAGGATGGTGTGAAGGCTTTGAAGTATTTTTCGGACAGAGGAATCAAAACGAATTGTACTTTGATTTTTTCTGCTGGTCAAGCGCTTTTGGCTGCGAAAGCGGGAGCTAATTATGTTTCGCCTTTCTTGGGTAGATTGGATGACATCTCTACAGATGGTCTTGCGCTTATCGAGGAAATCCGTGTGATTTATGATAATTATGGTTTCGAAACCGAAATTTTAGCGGCTTCTATCCGTCACTCTATGCATATTATTAATTGTGCAAAAATTGGTGCTGATGTGATTACTTCGCCTCTTGCTCCGATTTTGAGTTTGTTAAAGCATCCTTTGACAGACAGTGGATTGGCGCAATTTATAGAAGATTCTAAGAAATTGGGATAATCCAAAAAAATCCCCAAAGGGGACTTCTTTATTGAATAAAATTAGTTACGGCGGGAGCAAAGCTCCCGTCGTAATTTTTATACTTTTACAAACTCTAAAAAACAAAAGATGAACTACAGAACTAATGGTGGAGTCGGTGCCTTACTTGACGAATATGAAAAAGCACTTAACGAACTTATTTTATCCATTCAGGATTTATCTGAACATCAACTTTCCGAAATCGTAGATTTTGAAACAAAAGATGAAGAATGTCGTTCGATACAAAATATTTTGGCTCATATAGTACAAAGCGGTTACACTTATGTAGTAGAAGTTAGAAAATGATTGGGCGAAGACGTTTCCTATAAAAATGTTGAAATTCTGTCCAATTCAAAAGATTATCAATTAGCTTTGAAAACGATGTTCGAGTTTAACGAAAAATTATTTGAAGATTATCCAAACATTCAACTTTGCGAGAATGACACCAACAAAAAAATAAGAACAAGATGGGGACAAATCTACGATGTCGATCAGATTTTTGAACATGCAATTGTCCACATATTGAGACATAGAAGACAGATAGAAAAATTTAAAACAATACTCAAAAGCCGTAGTTAAAGTAAAAAACAACATACAAAAATCATAACCTAAAAAGAGTAATTCTAAGAAGTGAAATTGATGTCTCTTTTTTTTTCTTCTAAAGCGACGTTTATTATATGTTTTCCCAAAGAAATTACATTCAAGATTTTGTAACCCCCAACAATGATTTTTTTTGATTTTTTAGAGAAAAAAAATATTGACCAGAGGCGAAGCTAATACATTGTAATCAAACATAGCTCAATAACTTTCAATATCTTCAATAGCTGTCGGCTATACAAAGAATTTCACCAAGTAATTTTGACTATTATACCTTGAACAAATTAATTACGGCGGGAGCAAAGCTCCCGCCGTAATTATTGCTAATTGAAAATATCTCTTCCGTGGTATTTCTTGTTATGATCTAATCCTCATGTCTTACAATATTATCAGGTGATATCAAATTACATTAATTATGAAATGATTATTTCACGAGTAGGTCAAGTTCGATAAGATTATTGTTTTTCTTAATCACTTCTTTGGCTGCATTCTCTCTATCTCTAATCATCTGTTGAGCAGAGACTTCAACTCCATCTCTCATCACTTTGAAACTTGGATTTTCTTGCACCATTAATCTCAACGATTTTGCGGGATCGTTCCTATTTTCCCAAAAAAGCTTTTTGTACTTAATATAACCTATTTCAATTGGAGCGTCATCATATTTGGAACTAATACTTTTACTATCAGAGGTTTCTTCACCTTTCGAAACAGACTTCAAATCAAAAACATGATATCCTTTTTCGTCTTGAAGTCTAACTATAAGACCCGGAAGTCCATGAAATTTGTATGGCCCATCTTGGATAGGAATATCAGCAGTAAAATAAGCTATCCATCTGCGACCAAAAATAAAGGTTTCTGCTTTTTGCGTTTTATAGGTCCCAATTTGTTGTGATTCGGACAAAACCTTCCATTGCATTGCTCTTTCATCAGAAACTTTATAGTCATTTCCTCCCAATGGAGCATTATAAAACACTTTATAGTCAGGATAAGTCTTTTCTACTTCATAATAGATTTTTCCTCTATAAGTGTTATTAATAAAAATATCCAAACTTCCTCCAGCCACCTGACGTTGAATATCAATCTCAGAAATTGAGTCTGCCTTATACTTTTCATAACTACAAAACTTAGAACCATGTGATTCAACTTTCAGCATCATCATTTCGACCTCAACATTTTTAGGTTGTGTCGAATCATTTATAAATTTATATTCATAAATAAATCTCTGATTCTGCCCAAAATAAAAAATTGAAAGTAAGAATATTAAAATGGAAATTATTTTCTTCATCAAGTGTTTTTTTTGTATTTACCTAAATATAAAT
>NZ_JBYVEB010000064.1:0-20227 GCF_058117085.1 Chryseobacterium sp. CG10_8
AAATTTTAATAATAATTTTCGTTGACAGAAAAAAACCTTCGAGAAAACAAAATTTTTGATTCAAATAAAAGAATATGTCAGATATTAATTGTGGAAACAAACCCGAAAATGCCGTGCTGGACCAATCTTATTGGGAACAACAATGGAACAACCAAGACACAGGTTGGGACATCGGTTATGCCTCTACTCCTATCGAGACTTATTTCAAAAAGGTTGAAGACAAAAATATTAGAATATTGATTCCAGGCTGTGGTAACGCCTATGAAGCTGAGTTTCTATTGGAAAACGGATTCCGAGATATTACTATTTTGGATATTGCTCCGAAAGCAGTAGAAATCCTAAGCGAAAGATTTAGTGATAAGGAAGAAATCAAAGTTGTTTGCGATGATTTTTTTCAACATCAAGGGACTTACGACCTGATGATAGAGCAAACTTTTTTTTGCGCCATTTCTCCTCTTTTGAGAAAAAATTACGTTAAAAAAGCATCGGAACTTCTTTCAGAGAACGGAAGAATAGTTGGACTTCTATTCAATCAAGTATTCGAAAAGGCAGGACCTCCTTTTGGCGGCTCTAAGGGAGAATATCTTTTTACATTCAAACCTTATTTTGATGTAGAAACGATGGAAGATTGCTACAATAGTATACCAGCGAGGCAAGGAAGTGAACTTTTCATCAATTTGACAAAGAAAAAATAAATGGAATTTCTCACAAAACATCGATTAAGCATTGGCGGAATTATCCTTGGCGGAATCCTTGGTTTTGCCTACTATTATTTCGTAGGCTGCCAATCGGGGAATTGTACCATCACGTCCAAACCGTTGAATTCTTCGGTTTACGGAATGATTATGGGATACCTTATGTTTTCGATTTTTGAAAAAAATAAAATAGAAAAAAAATAACATGTTCGGATTTATAAAAAAACTATTCGGTGGTAGTAACATCGATTTCAAAGAATTAGTCAAAAACGGTGCGCAAATTATTGATGTACGTACGCCTGCTGAATACAGCGGTGGTCACATCAAAAATTCTAAAAACATTCCTTTGCAAAACCTTTCAGCAAAGATGAATGAAATCAAAAAAGACAAACCCGTGATTACAGTCTGCGCAAGCGGAATGAGAAGTGCGTCAGCAAAAAGCATTTTGAAAAACGCTGGTTACGAAGCCTATAACGGAGGTGGATGGAGCTCTCTCCAAAACAAATTAAAATAATGAACAAATTCCTTAAAAACTGGGATATCAGAAGAATCCTCTATCTTATTGGTGGAATATTTTTCTTCATCACTGCAATAAAAGACCAAATCTGGTGGATAGCTATTTTTGGATTATATTTTATTGCGATGTCAGTTTTTCGATTTGGATGTGCTGCAGGAAACTGCGGAGTTAACTTCAAAGAAAACCCCAACGAAAAGCACCATTAACAACATCCAAAAGTGTAGCATGAATCAACATGACAAAATGTAACATTATGGAGATTGGTGTGCTTTTGATGAACTTAATTGATAACAAAAATCAATAATAAAATGTCACAAAAATTCAAAGAACTAATACAATCAGAAAGACCCGTATTAATTGATTTTTTTGCAACTTGGTGTCAACCGTGCAAAGTCCAATCTTCTGTACTTACAAGTGTAAAGGAAAACGTTGGAGAAACTGCAAGAATTGTAAAAATAGATATCGATCAATACCCTAGTATCGCTTCGGAATATGGAGTGAGAAGCGTACCAACTTTAGCTGTTTTCAAAAATGGCGAATTATTGTACAAAGAAAGTGGAGTCCACGATGTTAATACATTGACCAATCTTTTGAAGCAATATGCTTAACCTGATTATCAAGTAATAAAAGACCGTTTCACATCTGCTGAAACGGTCTTTATTTTTTAATTTAAATATCTGAAAATTTGACTTCTGATTATTTAGAAGTTTCGCACTTTAACAAATTGAAAACTCATCTCGGTCCTCCAAAAACCTAAATCGACTTCGGAATTCCGTAAGTTTTTCTAAATCAATTTTCGCAAAGACAATATTACCTTCCCTTTGAGAAATCTCTTCTCCATCGGCAAAAAAGAAACGCGTACTTTCTTCATATTCTAGGTTATTTCCGTCGACACCTATCCGATTAACCCCAAAAACGTAAGCAAGATTTTCGATAGCTCTGGCTTTCAACAAGTGTTTCCATGCTTCTACCCTTGCTTTGGGCCAATTGGCGACATATAGAATCGCATCATAATCATTATCATTCCTCGAAAAAACAGGAAACCTCAGATCATAACAGACCTGTAACAAAAACCGAACTCCTTTATATTCAATAATTACACGGTTCTTTCCAGGACTATAGACCTTGTCCTCCCCTGAAAAAGAAAACAGATGTCGCTTGTCGTAATAATCAAAAGACCCATCCGGTTTTACAAAGTAGAATCGATTGTAATATTTACTACCTTCTTTAACGGAAACGCTACCACAAATCGCAGAACCCTTTTGATGAGCCACTTTTTTCATCCATCTCAAAACCTCATCCTCTCCATCTGCAACAACTTCAGCATCCATGCAAAATCCAGATGCAAACATCTCAGGAAGAACAATTAAGTCAGTGTTAACGGACTTTAACTCCTCTTCAATTCTAGAAAAATTCTGAGTCCTATCCTTCCAAACGATATCGAGATTAAGTCCAGTGATATTCATAATTTTAACGATTTTTCTATTTCAAAAATAGAAAATTTTATTCGTTTGTCCGTACCAAAATCCTTTCTATTTTATTTACCTTAGCCAAAATTTAAAATAATATCATGAAAAAATTAATTGCATTAGCCTTCGTATTAACACTAGGATTTATAGCTTCTGCGCAAGCGTGGAACGGAAAAGGAGACCAAAAAATCCAGGTTGGACTTAATGGTTGGGGATACGGAACTGGGATTACAGGAACTTATGACTACGGAATTGCAAAAATCGTCTCCGTTGGTGCAGGAATCAATGTCTATTTTGACCACAATCATAACCACAAAGACGATGGAGATGTTTTTGTATTTGGTAGATTAGGCTTCCATCTTCAAGAGCCACTTGGTCTGCCAGAAAAATGGGACATTTATCCAGGGCTGAACTTGGGAGTAAGAGGTCATGACTTCGGAATTGGCGGTTATGTTGGAGTCAGATACTTCTTTAATTCCAAAGTAGGCGTCTTTCTAGAAGCCGGAAACAATGGAAATCTTGGAGTTTCGTTCAACTTATAAAATACAAAAGCAACCACTGACAAAGATTCTCAAAATTGAGAATCTTTTTATTTGGCATAGTTTTGATAATTAGTACCTTTGCAAATCTTAAATTTTAAAACAACTAGATGGAGTTAGCATTAAAAATATTTCAATTTATCCTTAGTATATCAATTTTAGTTTTCCTCCATGAATTGGGGCACTTTTTACCAGCAAAATGGTTCAAAACAAGAGCTGAAAAATTCTTTTTATTCTTTGACCCTTGGTTCTCATTGTTTTCCATGAAAAAAATCAATGGAAAATGGCAATATAAATTTATCTCAAAAAACCTGCCAGACACCGAAGTGGTCGTCGTTGACGGAAAAGAAAAAGAAGTAGCTATTGATACTAGCAAACTTCCTGAAGACGACTGGAGAAGATATCCGGACAGTACTAAATGGGGAATTGGATGGCTTCCGATGGGTGGTTATGTCAAAATTGCCGGAATGGTGGACGAAAGCATGGACACCGAGCAATTAAAACAACCAGCCCAACCTTATGAATTTCGAAGCAAACCAGCTTGGCAAAGATTGATTATTATGTTAGGTGGTGTTACTGTTAACTTCTTCCTTGCGTGGTTAATCTATTCTTGTCTAAGTTTCTTTAGCGGGGAAACATATATTGATTTGACTAAATTCAAAGAAGGGGTAAGCTTCACAGAACCTGCAAAAAAAATGGGGTTTCAAGATGGAGACAAAATTATTTCTATTGACGGAAAACCTGCTGTAAGACTAGATAATACGCTTATCAATATCCTTTTTAGTAAAGAAGTAAAAGTCTTGAGAAATAATCAAGAAGTAACTTTTGCTGTCAATGAAGATGGTGTTGCCGATGTTCTTAAAGAAAAAGAAGCTAAAGCTTATCTATTACCTCACGTCCCTGTGGAAGTACAATCAGTAGGATTTGATACCGCAAAAAAAGCAGGATTGAAATCTGGTGACCAAATTATTTCTATCAACGGAGAAAGCACTCCATACTTTGATGATTTTAGCAAAAAAATCAAAGCATACAAATCAAAAAATGTAACTCTGGGAATTGTTAGAAATGGACAAAATATAGAATTAAAGAACTTTCCGATAAACGAAAATGGACAAGTAGGCTTTATGAATAATAATCCAATTACTACCGATACATATACCTTTGCTCAAGCTATTCCTCGTGGATTTGACAGGACTATTGAAGCACTAACCACACAAATCAAGCAATTCCGGTTGATTTTCAGTGCTAAAGTTCAAGGTTATAAAAGTGTGGGTGGCCCTATTGCAATTGTTAACATGATGCCGGTTGACAAAGCAGACAGTGGAGATGTTAGCATTGACTGGAATGCCTTCTGGAGTTTTACAGCAATGTTCTCTGTTTGGTTGGCTTTTCTTAATTTAATCCCAATTCCAGGACTAGATGGAGGTCATGTAATGTTCACTTTGTGGGAAATTATTACAGGCAAACCTGTACCTCAAAAAATATTGGAAAAGGCTCAGCTTATTGGAGTTATCTTCTTGTTAGGCCTAATGGTGCTTATTTTCGGGAATGACATCTTCAAAATAATTGCACAAAAATTTTAATTTTTTTTTAAAAATATTTGTGCGAAATATAAAATGTTTTTATATTTGCACACGCTTAACAGGAACAAAGCATTCCTCCTTAGCTCAGTCGGTTAGAGCATCTGACTGTTAATCAGAGGGTCCTTGGTTCGAGCCCAAGAGGAGGAGCAAATTAGAGAAGACTTTACAGAAATGTAAAGTCTTTTTTTTGGATGATACCGAATTCTCTAACCTGGAAACTTCTATTCTTTTACTACATTCTATAGCAACATTTCCAAAAAAAAACACCAATAACAACAGGATTAGGGGAAATTTATCTCCAAACATCTTCTTACTTACTAAGACAATCTCCTTTTAGATTAAAACCTGCTTTAGAAACCAGCAAGATACCTTTAAAACAAAGATCTTGCTGCTACAACATTTCCAATCAAGCAGACTAATTCCAAAATTTGGAACCTTGCAATACTCTTAATTAACTGTATTTCATCAACTTAAATATTGGCTTCAATTATGTAAAATCAAAGCAAATAAGATAGAATGGAAGCTAAAAATCAATTAAAGTTCTTTATTGTTGAAGATGACAACTTCTTCGCTAACGCTTATCAACAACTTTTACAATCTCTAGGCTATACTGACATCACTCATTACTCCAATGGTAACGACTGCCTAGACAATATACACATGAAACCTCATATTATATTTCTTGACCACAATATGGAAGACATGACTGGATTTGAAGTTCTGAAAAAGATCAAACGTTACGATCCCAACATATTCGTGGTAATGGTTTCAGGACAAGAAGACATCAGCACTGCAGTAGAAGCTCTTAAGTACGGCGCATTCGACTATTTGGTTAAAGACACCAACGCATGGGAAAAAATTACTAAAACGATTGATAAAGTTCTACAAATTCAAGATGAAATCAAAAACCTAAAAGTCAGCAAAGGCATTCTTAGGTTTTTTAGCATTTTTTAAAAGACATGGAAAATTTAGCAAAAAAAAACATCAAGCTCATCTTCCTCGCTCTTGCCTTAGTTTCTTGCAAAACTCAAAATGTTTTCGAAGAAAAAGAGCCAGTGGAAAACCGTGCTGAGTTTCAATACGACAGCACCTATGAGTATCACATAAGAAAGGACGACAAAATAACTCTTTCTGTGTGGGGACAAGACGACCTAAGCGTGGGCTCGGTTTATGGAATCTATGACTCCAACGAAGTCTACGGGAAATGGCTTTTGGTTGACGCCAATGGAAATATTGAAATCCCACGAATTGGTACTACTTATGTACTCGGGAAAACCATTCCACAATTGAAGGACGAAATCAAAAACAAACTTAAGGAATGGTTAGTCAATCCCATTGTAGACGTAAAAGTCCTAAACAAAGAAATCACTATCCTTGGGGAAGTTAAAAACCCGGCGGTTATCAAAGTTGACAAAGACTACAATACTCTGCTCGAAATAATTTCAAAAGCTGGTGGCTTCGAGGACTACGCCAATCTCAAGTACGTGAAAATATTAAGACAAGAAGGCGAACATGTGAGAATCACCAATATAGACCTCACCAATCCAGACGACATCTCATACAGAAATACCATGCTTCACCCCGGAGATTACATCATTGTACCTTCCAAGAAGTATAAAGAATTTGACAAAAGAGCCTCTACCATCATTCCGTTTGCAACTACGGTTACCGCAGCAACACTATTGTTTAAAGCTTTTTAAAATCAAAACCAATGAACAACGATAGTTTTAGAATTCTAAAACCGCTATTTAGTGGTTTTATCTTCGTCATCCTTGCCATGATTCTTTCTGTCATGGCGGCTAAAAAATACCTTAGGTACATTACACCGATGTACGAAAGTACTGCTGTGATTAAGTTAGCCGATATCCAGCAAGGAGAATCCAGTGCAAATCTTTTCAAAGATTTTGACGTTTTCGCTTCAACCAACAAAATCAACTCAGAAATAGAAGTAATGAAATCCTCATCATTAATCGAGAAAACATTACAAAAAATCCCTTTTTCGACAGAAATTTTTAGATGTGGTGATTTCCAAAATGTGGAACTTTTTGAAAACTCTCCCTTTGTTGTCAATGGTAATCTCAATGACAACTCCAATTTTGATAAAAAATTTAAATTAAAAATTAATTCACTTCAGAGTTTTTCGTTGACCATTCCGAGTCATGCAACTCCTATCAATGGTACTTTTGGAAATCCCATCAAAATAAAAGCTGGAACTTTACTCATTACACTCAATTCCAAATTCATTGAATCCAAACCTGACCTTAATATCTTGGACCAATACGAATTTCAATTTCTGAGTCGCGAAAAGCTTTTAGGTAAAATCAAAGAAAATCTCGATATCGTCGCAGTAGATAAAGAAGTCCCCGTCATCAGAATCAATTACAAAAATTCGATTCCTAAGAAAGCAGAAGCTTTTGTCAACACTCTTGCAGAAACCTACATCGAAGATTATATTGAAAATAAAATTACTGCCGCCAATACCACTGTCGATTTTCTGAAAGCAGAAATCGCAAACACCAACGAAAAATTAACGACTGCCGAAAGCAAACTTCAGAACTATCGAGACAAAAACAATATCATCAACATCACTCAAGAAACCGAAACCGACCTTCGTAAAATTGCTCAGCTCAAAATCCAGCGCAGTAATATCAAAATGAACCTTGATGCGGTCAAAAACCTCAACAATTACATCTCTGATGGCGATGGTGATGTCGCGAATCTGCCTACCAATTTCGAAGCCTTCAATGACTTGCTTTCAACAGAAATCATGAAAAACATCAAGCAATTGCAGGCAGAGAAAAAAGATTTGCTTTTAACCTATACTCCACAGCATGAAAAAGTAAAAACAGTTGACTTAAAACTAAAAGACCTTACCGATTATCAGGTGGAAAGTGTTAAAAACACCGAACGAAACCTTCAAATAAAATACAATGACATCAATCGTGACATAGAAAATGCCGAGAAAGTCTTTATTGGACTTCCAGAAAGAGAGCGATTTTTAACCATACTTAACCGAGAGTTTGACCTCTACGAAAAGAGCTATAATTTCTTGAACGAAAAAAGAATCGAAGCCGAAATCGCAAGGTCAGCAAAAGTATCGTTTCACAAAATCATTACTCGAGGCGAGCTACCAAAGGAACCAGTTTCTCCAGTTCGTTCGCTGATTCTTATTGTTGCAGCTATTTTGGGAATGTTGGTTTCCGTTGCCATCATTTACCTTTTGGATTATTTCAACGCGAAAGTAGAGGACGAAACTTCTATCGAAAAAAACAGCGATATCCCAATTGCACATATTACCAATCCTGTCAAAGTCAACACAGACGTTCAAAAACTTTTTTACCAAATCATTTTAGATTTCGAACTCAAGGGAATCATCAAGAATAATAACATCGTCTCTTTCTCATCTTTCAACAATGCAGATGACCAAGAATTTTACGTTTCTAATCTTCTAAAAAGCATGAAAGCGCAAGGTCGAAAAATCCTTCTTATCGACCTTATTGGAAACATTCCCCATGATTTAGCAGATGTGTGGAACATCTCTGAAAGCCAATTGCTTCAAACAACGAAAACCGAACTTGAAAAGGAAATAACAGAAAGATCAAGAGCATACAATCTCTGCATCGTGAACAATGAGCCAATTAACAACGGTTCCATCGCTACATTTATGATGAGCCTGAGCAATCAAAGTATCATTGTACTTAATAAACTAAAAACAACCATGAAAACAGTTAATAAAATACAGCTTCTGAAAGAAGAGTTCTATATCCAAAACATGTGGTTTATCCTGAATAAATCAAGAGTTAAACAAGGTTTGTTAAAGAAGTTCTTTCGGTACTTTTCTCGTTAGTCAAAAAAAATGAGTCTACTCACCAACATAAGAAATCCGTCCGTCTTGGTCTTTGCTGATCAGGTGATTTACAGCGGAAGTAATTTTGTACTTACTTTCCTATTGGCAAGGATTCTAAGCGTGTCGGGATTTGGGATATACTCATACATTGTATTGGGAACATATCTGTTGTTGAGTATTACCAATGCAGTGATTATACAACCTTTTCAAATAATCATTTCAAAAAAACCTTTGGAAAACGCCATGGGTTTTGTATTGAAAATACTGGCAGTTGAGTTTGCAGTGATGTTCTTTTTTTTGTGTTTTTTTTATTTTTTATCACATGTAAGCCAACTGCCTTTTCATTTAATCATTCCACTATTTGATAAAAGAGAAATTGTTTATAGTACAACCATTTTTGTATCTGGTTATTTGTTTCAGGACTTTTTTCGGAGAACACTTTTGGCTGCACAAAAAATCGAAATCGTGTTAACAATCGACATTTTGTTTCTTGTTGTTTTCCCATTCTTGTCGATGTTTTTTTGGGGATATCAACTAAGCCTTCATCAAGTGCTTCTATTAATTGGAATCGGTAATTTCGTTTCAGGAATCCCAGGTATCACTTATTTTTTAAGAAAAGCTAATCTCAAGGGCTCTCACAGATACTATCTAAATTATCATGTTAAAAACGGAAAATGGCTTTTAAGCACCTCCATTTTACAATGGATTTCCGGGAATTTTATAACGGTGATCTCTGGTCTTTATCTTGGTTTAGAAGCTTTGGGAGCCTTACGTTTGGTACAATCATTTTTCGGAATCATCAACGTAGCGTTACAAACGGTAGAAAATTATTTTTTACCCAAAATTGCAAAACTATATTACAGAAATAAGACTTATGCAAGACAATATTTAACCAAGCTCACTCGCTCTGGCTTTCTCTTATTGGGAGTCACACTTATTGTTTTCTTCCTTTTTTCGGATATTATCATAGTATTGTTAGGCGGTGAAAAGTATCGTGAATTTGGTTACGTTATCAAGTTAGTTTCAATTCTATACATCTTCATATTTTGGGGATATCCAATTAGATTAAAAATCCGAATTCTTGAACTCAATAAAAGCTTCTTTTTGGGTTACGTAATATCCGCATTCTTCACCCTGATTAGCTACCATACCTTGCTAAAATACGCTTCCCTTTATGGCGTTGTTTTCAACTTAATAATGAGTCAAGTGCTAATGATTCTTTATTGGAAATCTTTACTCAAAAAAAATCATTCAGAAAGATGGACATAGTACATATTGTTTTGGGAAAAGCGAATCCAGAGAGAATGAATGGAGTTAACAAAGTGGTTTTCAATTTGGCAACCAAGCAAAAAGAACATGGTGAAAATGTTGTAGTTTGGGGCATTACTCATGACGAAGAAACTAATTATCCTGCTCGAAATTTTGAAACCGTTCTCTTCATCAAAAAATTCAACCCTTTCCAAATTCCTAATCGTTTAAAAAAAGAAATTCTGGCAAAATCAGAAAATACCGTCTATCATTTTCATGGTGGATGGATTCCTATCTTCTATTCATTAAGTAAATTTTTAAACAAAACCAGAAGAAAATATGTGATTACTCCCCATGGCGCTTATAATTCTGTCGCTATGAACAAGAACAAACTGATAAAGAAAATTTACTTTTTCCTTTTCGAAAAAAAACTGCTGAATACTGCGAAAAAAGTACACTGTATCGGCAAAACGGAGTTAGAAAGCCTCCAAAAAATTGATCCAAAAGCAAAAGGAGTGCTTGTTCCTTATGGTTTTGAATCTTCGAAAAGGTCAATTAAAATTACGGACAACAAAAATATTATTTTTGGTTTTATAGGCAGATTAGATCTCCACACCAAAGGACTTGACCTGATGCTCGATGGATTTGAAATTTTCACTAAAGGCAATCCAGACGCTCAACTTTGGATTATTGGAGATGGAGAAGACAGAAAGTCGTTAGAAGATATGATTAAAACTAAAAACTTAGTCGACAAAATCACCGTCTTTGGAAGTCTATTTGGTGATAACAAAAATAACCTTTTGGAGCAATTGGGTTTTTTTCTGCATCCATCACGAAACGAAGGATTACCAGTTGCTGTTATCGAAGCAGCAGATTTTGGAAAACCTTGCATCGTAAGTGAATTCACCAATATTGGAGAGCTAATAGTAAAGCACAAAGCTGGGTTGATGTTTTCTGAATATAATGCCAATCACCTTTCTAATGCGATGGCTGAAGCTTTTAATATTTGGAAAAACAAAGAAATGTTCCATCAAACTTGCCTTAATGCTAAAAGAATGGTTGAAATAGAGTTCAATTGGGTAAAAATTCTGAAGCAACTTAACACAGAATTGTATGGAAACGCGTCTTAAAGCCGACCTACAAACGGAGCGGTTCTTGAAAAACACAGAACGTCTCCTTTTCATCATCCTGCTATTGATGATTGCAGGCTTCTTCACATGGAGCGAAAATATTATCATCACCAGAATTATCAAAGTAGTGGGGAGGATGAGCGTAATGTTTTCTGCAATCTATGTTTACAAAAGAATTATTGATTACAAAGCGGTTGATTCCTTGGTTTACAAAGATATTTTTTCACCAGGACTTTACCTTTTGTACTTGACTTTGGGATTGATTTCCTTTGCTTGGACAACTAATGTCGGGGTTAGTTCTCTGCAATGGTTTATGATTGTCCAAAGTCTGGTTTTTGCTTACTTCTTTATCAAAAGTCTAAAACTTTTAGATATCTATTTTGAAGGACATACTATTAAATTATATCGACTCATTGGAAACTCAGTTTTTGTTCTCCAACTTGTCTTTGTCCTCGGAATGTGGATTGCTCCAGATGCGTTTTTTCGATTAACCAACGGTGGCGAAGAAGCTCGACTTGGAGGAACCATCATGAACCCTAATGAATTGGGAATGTTAGCTGGAGTCGGAATTGCTTGCCTCATCTTCGAATTGCAAAATGCAAAAAATCGTACTTGGTCTATTATAAAAATTTTAATCATATTCTATGCACTATATATGACCGGTTCTCGCTCCTCACTAATTGGGGTATTTTTAATTATTCTCTTCCATATCAAGCAAGCAAAAAACAGAAAATTACAAATTCTCGTAAGTACATTGGTAGCAGTAATTGCACCTTTTGCCATCTATCAAGTTATCCTGAAAGGAGGAGACCAAGAACGACTCAATGAAATTCTTAGTTTAACGGGAAGATTACCCTTTTGGCAAGCATTAATCACAGAAGGATTACCGAGAGAACCTCTTTTAGGATTTGGATTCATGAGGATTGATTACGGCGAATTCTTCCAAAGCACCCACACTTATCCAGGAAAGATGACTCATAATACCTTTATCCAAGTTTTGATGAATTTAGGTTTCATAGGGCTTATGATAGTTCTGTTCCAAGTACTTTTCACTATGAGAGCATTGTTTTTTCAGAAGAAGGAGGAACGCTTATTGCTTATCGGCCTTCTGATACCGATTCTCATCAATTCCTTTACTGAATTTGGAATTTTTGGAGAAAGCAATTACAGCATCCTTTTCTATCAAATTATCATTTTCTCAGTGAGCTTTCAAAATCGAAAATACCTTACCTCTTTTGAAAAGATCAAACTCAATAGAAAACAGTTAGCGTAATAATCTTTCAATATTTTGTAGTGATTCGTTACGAAATTTCTGAATTTAGAAAATTCCAAAAAGATTAATTTTTCCAAAATATGGAATAACGTAAATTTTATTTAAAACATAATACACTGTTATTCAATAATATAAAGATTAAGGCTCGCTTTTTCTTGTAATAGTTAAAAAGACAGCTCAACATGGAAAAACTATTACAAAAATTAGGATACACGACCTCCAACCAAATTCAGGATGGCTATTATCCATTATCGCTGTTGATGATCAACAATCCGGACGGAAGCATCAGATGGGTTTGGAATTCAAAAAATAACAAACCAATTTTCTTAAAATTCTATTCTGTTACTTCGACCAAAGCCTGGGCTTTTCGGTTGATTATCCAACTCGTTTTCATGTTGAAAATTCAAAGCTTAGTTTTTAAGAAAGCAAAAATTTACCTCAAGAAAAATAACGATCTTGACTTTTTCGACATCCAACAAGAATGGGCTCTTTTCACCGGAACCATAGGCCCCAACAACAAACTCGTCCTCTATACGGATGGATATTTTTACAAAATCCCAAACAGCGAAAATGCCGAAACTCTTTTAAAAAATGAAAATAAAATTCTTCATCAACTCAATAACATTCAAAAAGAACATCTACATACCTCATCCTGTGAAATGTTAGATGGTGGAATTGTAAAAATTTCTGACATTGCAAACCAGGGAAAAAGAAGTCAAAAATTGGTAAACCAACATGCCAATGTGATGTTTGACCTTTCCAAAATCGACATACAACGAAAAAAAACATCCAATTGGGTGCTCTATCAAGAACTCGTAGAAGATTTCTCCAATCTTAAAGATCCAAGAATTCCCAATGGCCTTTTAAAAAAGATGAAATTCCTTATTCAAGGAATCAATGACGATGAAATTGTAGAGCTTCACTTCTCACATGGGGATTTCACTCCTTGGAATTGCTATGTCATCAACCCCAATCAACTATCCGTTTATGACTGGGAATTGGGCTCTACTGAAAGACCGAAAGGGTTTGATTTTTTTCATTTTATTATTCAAAGTGAAACATTAATTCAACGAAAAAACTGGAAAGAAATCTACGAAGAAATTAAAACCAAAAATAAAATCACTTTTCATTTCGACGACGAAAAACTACACAAATATTTGAAATATTATTTAATCATCAATATTTCGCAATATCTAAAGATCTATTCCAAACAAGAACAATGGCATATTCAAGTTTATTGGCTCATGACCGTTTGGAGTGAGGCGCTTAATCTTTTCATGAAGCCACATCTTTCCAAAAGGCAGTGCGTCATCTTGGACTTTTTTGATTTTATAAAAGAAAAAAATTATGCTACTCTAAAGTTTCCACTTATTGAACCTGAGCAACTTCAACTCTATTCTGACATTGATGTTATCGTCGAGCAAGATGAAACTAAAAAAATAGTAGAATACTTAAAAAGTCACCACTTAGCCCGCAAAGTCATTGTGGAAAAAAAGTCCTTTTTGACTTCTGTAAAATTCATCACAAAACTAAATGAAATCCTTTCCATCGACTTTATTCATCAGCTCAAATGGAAAAACTTTCAAATTATGGACGCTCAAAAAGTGATATCCAATTCAGTAACAAACCAATTTGGCATCAAGACTGCTTCTTTGGACGACACTTTTAGTTTTGTCAACCTATTCTACAGACTCAATGAAGCGCCTATCCCCCAAAAATATCAGATTTTGACTAACGAAGTTAGTTCAAGTTTTAGCTGCAGTGAAAATCAAGTCTCCAAAGCAGATTTAATAAATATGGTCAAAAAAAATCCCGCGAACCAATATTTCAATTATATAAGAAATACCATCCACTACGTTTGTGACACCTTCTCTAACCAAGGATTTATCATCACATTTAGCGGAGTTGATGGCGCTGGTAAATCGACAATCATCGACAATATTTCCCAAATCATTGAAAAAAAACATCGAAAACCAGTCAAAATATTACGTCATCGTCCTTCTATCCTGCCCATTTTAAGTACTTATACCAAAGGCAAAGAGAAAGCACATGAGGACGTGATTAACTCTATGCCACGCCAAGGAAAAAATAGAAATCCAATTTCTTCGATTTTAAGATTTGGTTATTATTATGTGGATTATCTTTTAGGACAATTTGCAGTATATATCCAATTTATTATGCGAGGTTACATCGTTATCTATGACCGATATTATTTTGATTTCATTGTTGACAGCAAAAGAAGTAACATCCAGATTCCTAAAAAAATTGCCCGAATGGGTTATTATTTCCTACTCAAACCGAAATATAATTTTTTCCTGTATGCAGACCCCGAAATCATCCTACAAAGAAAAAAAGAACTCCCCCACTCTACCATCGAAAAACTCACTCATCAATACAAAAAACTCTTTCAAAAACTGAAAAAATCCAACAGACGTAACATCTATCATTCAGTAAAAAATGAAAACATAGACCAGACCCTACAACAAATCGAAAACACCATTACACGAAGATTATGAAATCATTATTGCTCAAAATTTTGCAACAGCGAAATCCCAATTTTCGGTTTGATGAAGAAATCAAATCCTTAGAAATATTTGCGTTCGTTGGGGTTCAGGTGATAAGTTTTTTGCGTGGCCTCCAAGTACTACTGTTTTTAAAAAAACCGAAAAAATTAATTTTAGGATCTGGTGTTAAATTCTTTTCTATTTCCAAAATAAAATGGGGAACCTATCTCCGATTGGGTGATTATGTATATGTCTCGGCTTTGGGAAAAGAGGGTGTCGAATTTGGAAATCATGTTTCCATAGGTGCTTTTAGTCGCATTATTGTTTCGACAACATTTAATGAAATTGGACACAAAATCTCGATTGGCAACAATGTCGGCATTGGAGAATTCGCCTATCTTGGAGGAGCAGGAGGTCTTTCTATCGGAGACGATTGTATCGTTGGACAATACTTTAGCTGTCATCCCGAAAATCACAATTTCGAGATTCTTGAAACTCCAATAAGACTGCAAGGAGTCAACAGAAAAGGAATTAAAATCGGAAAAAATTGCTGGATTGGTAGCAAGGTCACCATTCTTGACGGTGTCGAAATTGGCGATAATTGCATTGTTGCTGCTGGAAGTATCGTCAACAAATCATTTCCCGAAAACACCATTATTGGCGGCGTTCCTGCCAAAATTTTAAAATATCGTGACTTATGAAATCTACCATATTAGCAACATGCTACGCTATTAATCCTTACAAAGGTTCGGAGGACGCCATGGGATGGAATTTTGTTTTTGAAATTGCAAAATATCGTAAAGTCATAGCTATAACGAGAAAAAATAACCAACCTCACATCGAAAAATATATTGCAGAAAATCCAAATGAAAGATTTCAAAATATGGAACTCCTCTACTTTGACTTACCAAAATGGGCGAGATTTTGGAAAAAAGGGAGCAGAGGTGCCCTATTATACTTTTACTTATGGCAATTAATGATCGTACGATTCATCAGAAATGAAAAACTAAAATTTGATATCGCACACAATGTCAATTTTCATAATGATTGGACACCAACATTTCTTTGGAAACTTCGGAAACCACTCGTCTGGGGACCCGTGGGACACCATCCAAGAATTCCAAAACAGTATTTCAAATATTATTCTTCCTTTGATTATGCCAAAGATCGATTAGCTTGTCTGATCAAGAAATGCTTTTGGAAGTTTTCGCCTTCGCTCAAAAAATCTATTTCAAAAGCCAATCATATTTGGTGCATGAATTCGGAGATACCGAAAGTGCTCAATTTAAAACACAATTATTCCATTTATCCTTCCGTGGCATCAGAAGATTTTTTTGATGGAAATTTCGGTAACAAAATTCTATTTAATATAATTAGCGTAGGAAGATTTGTACCCTTAAAAGGATTTGACCTTACCATCAATGCTTTTGCAAAAATGATAAAAAAAATTCCAACAGAGGATAAGTCACGATGTAAGCTTACCCTTATTGGAACGGGAAAAGAGAAGACCCTCTATCAAAAGTTAATTACAGAAAATCAATTAGAAAATCATGTCGAAATCATTGATTGGATTGACAGAAAAGATTTAATGATAAAATATAAAAATGCATCCGTTTTCCTATTTCCTTCGCACGAAGGAGCAGGAATGGTTGTTCCAGAAGCCCTTTCTTTTGGACTTCCCATTATTACCCTTAACAATATAGGTCCAGGTGAATTTATCAATTCTCATTGTGGATTCGCTATCCCACCAAAAACCTATGAGGAGACTACTGATGACTTGAGCAACGCCCTTTTAAAATTATTCAATAATCCTCCATTACTTAAAGAAATGAGCATTGAAGCAAGAAAACTTTATGAAAAAAAATTTTCTTGGGACAAAAGAGCAGAACATTTAGATGCCATTTATAAAGATATCGAAGCATGCGAATAGTGGCAGTACATTTACTCAACGATTATAGTGGTAGTCCAAAAGTTTTGGGGCAATTACTAAAAACTTGGGTCAAAAATAATAAAGAGACTCACCTCTTCACCTGTAACGGAGGAGAGGGTTTTCTGTCCAACATTCCGCAAGTGAGAGAACATCAATATTGGTATCGCTTTTCCAACAACATCTTATTAAGAATTCTTTTCTTCTTTAGTAGTCAGCTGATTTTGTTCTTCAAACTCATCTTTTTTCTGAACAAAAAAGACCTTGTATATATCAACACTGTTTTACCTTTTGGTGGTGCAACTGCTGCAAAATTGAGAGGTTGCAAAGTTATTTACCACATCCATGAAACCTCAGTAAAACCAAAGCTTTTCAAGAAATTTCTATTTAACATAGTAAAATTAACCGCTTCAAAAGTAATCTATGTTTCAAAATTTATTGCCAGTCAAGAACCTTTGCTCATTCAGTCCGAAATCCTTTACAATGTTTTGGAAGAAGATTTTGTTCAAAAAGCAAATGTGCACAACATCGAACCAAAGCATGAAAAAATTGTTTTAATGATTTGTTCCCTCAAGAAATATAAAGGAATTAACACCTTTGTTGAGTTAGCGAACAGCAATCCTAACTTCAGCTTTCAGATGGTTCTTAATGCTACAAATCAAGAGATAGAATCCTATTTTTCAACAACAAAACCACCAGATAACCTTCAGCTTTTCCCGACTCAAAAAGATACCATTCCGTTCTACCAAAAAGCTTCCTTAATTCTCAACCTTTCAGAAGTTGATGCATGGATAGAAACATTTGGACTGACTATTTTGGAAGGAATGACGTTTGGTTTACCTGTCATTGTTCCTCCTATTGGCGGAGTTACAGAATTGGTGGAGGACCATGTTAATGGATTCTGTATCGACAGCAGAAATATTGAAAGTATTTCAGAAAAAATTCAATTATTACTTACCAATCCAAATCTGTATGCCGAATTCAGTAATAATGCAAAAACAAAGAGCAAGATGTTTTCCATCACTAATTTCGAAGAAAAAGCAGTAGAAATAGTCTCCAATTTAAACCAAATTTCCAAAAAATAGAAAATCAACAAATCCAAAACTCCAGCTACTCCTTTAATTAACAAGCTATTACAAAATATGGCGCAAAAATAGAACGTCACCTCCTAAAAAAAATGGGTGACATGAAAAATAAAAAAGTAGCTATCATTGGTACAGTGGGACTCCCTGCTAATTATGGAGGATTTGAAACGTTAACCGAACATTTGGTGGAAGAACTCAAAAATCAGTACGATTTCACGGTATATTGCTCATCAAAAAGGTACAAAAAAGAAGAACGATTAAAAGAATATAAAGGAGCAAAACTCCATTACATTCCCTTCGATGCTAATGGAATCCAAAGTATCATTTACGATACGTTATCTATTTTTCATGCCTTGTTCAATAGCAATGTACTAATAGTTTTGGGCGTTGCTGGGGCGTGGACATTTCCCCTTATTAGATTATTCACCAAAAAAAGAATTATTGTCTCCATTGATGGCATCGAGTGGAAACGCGATAAGTGGAGCTTGCTTGCCAAACTCTATTTGTGGTGGTCAGAAAAAATTGCCATCAGATATTCTCATATCGATATTTCTGACAATGAGTCTATTCAAGATTATACCACCTTGCGCTACAAAACATTAAGTCGTGTTATAGAATATGGCTCAGACCACACTGTTCGTTGTACCGACACATCCATAGATGATATAGCAAAATATCCTTTTTTAAAAGAAAAATACGCTGTCAAAGTTTGTAGAATAGAACCAGAAAACAATGTCCACATCATCTTGGAAGCCTTCAAAGAATGTCCAGACAAAAAACTTGTGATTGTTGGTAACTGGCAAAACAGCGAATATGGAAAAAATTTAAAAACTCAATATCAAGACCTTCCCAACATCTACTTGGTGGACCCAGTCTATAACCAACGAGAAATTGACTTAATAAGAAGTAATGCTACGCTCTATATCCATGGGCATTCTGCAGGTGGTACCAATCCTTCTTTGGTGGAAGCAATGTTTCTTTCCTTACCTGTTTTTGCGTTCGGGGTTTCTTATAATAAAGTAACGACAGAAGAAAAAGCTTTTTACTTCAAAGACAAAGAAGACCTTAAAAATTTGATTTTTACAACCACTAAATCAAAACTCCACAGAAGCGCAATCGAGCTCAAAAAAATAGCAAAAAGAAGATATGTTTGGAAAAAAATAGCCCAAAAGTACAGCAGACTTATAGAAGAAGCTTGCATTGTAGAACGTAAATCTTCGGTCTATCCAAAAACTCTAGACCTAGACTACCACATTTTGAAAAAGCACCAACTTTTACACATGAAACGATTTCAAATATTTGATAAATAACTAGGTACCTATGGAAAATATAACCGAGAATCTTGCTTTAGGAATACTATCGTTTCTACTATCATCAGCACTAACCCCTTATATAAGAAACTTTGCCATAAAGTTGCAATTTCTTGACCTTCCTAACCACAGGAAGGTCCATACCGTTCCTATTCCTTTGATTGGAGGAATAGTGATGGCTATTATCCTTTTTCTAATCATCAGCCTTACACAAAGTCCCATCAGCAAGGATACTTTAATGATATTATCTGGAGGTTACATTATGCTTGTTGTCGGGATTATTGACGACAAAAAAGACCTCCCAGCAAAGTACAAACTTGGGATAGAAATTTGCCTCAGCTTTCTGCTAGCTTTCTATGGTATAAGGATAAGCTCTCTCCACGGAATATTTAATATCTACGAAATCCCAATTATTTTTCAGTACATTATCACCATTTTTTTGATAACAGGTTCTATCAATGCCTTCAATGTGATGGACGGAATTGATGGACTTGCAGGAAGCATTGCTTTATCCGGTTTCGTGTTTTTATTGTTCTTTTCAATGAGCTATCAAGAAGTAGAACTCTCAAAAATAAGTATCATTATTATTGGAGGTCTCATTAGTTTTTTAAAATTCAATTTTTCTACTCGTCATAAGATCTTTCTAGGTGACTCTGGTTCTCTTTCGATAGGCTTTCTGCTCATCAGTTTCGGAATATTACTTCTGAGAAATGATGGAAGTCAAAAGCAAATTCCCGGAATGCTCTATCTGATGCTAGTATTTCTACTACCAATTTTTGACTTTGTCAGAGTATTCATTGGTAGAATTCTTAAAAACAAATCTCCTTTTCGAGCTGACAAAACCCACCTTCATCATTATCTCATGCAAATTGGTCTTACCCACAAACAGATTACATTCTACATTTTTGTAATGAATGTTTTGATTTTAATTTCGGGTTTTTTTATTGCGAAAAATTGGTCAATAGACCTGCTTGCATTATGTATAATTCTGGTCTTTGTGTTCTACAAAATTATCGCAAACATCCATGCGTTATACCTTTGGAAAAACAAAATTAGAGATATCGAACACGAACAAGCAGAAACCATTGGAATAAAATTTT